>NZ_JBQSYL010000012.1:0-120610 GCF_052379245.1 Glutamicibacter sp. AOP12-B1-11
CCGCGATAGCGCAAGTACTTCTGGATTGCGGTTCGCGTGCCGTGCCCGTAAACCCCGTCAATCAAGTAGTTTTTCGGGTAGAACCCCATGCGCTTCAAATAGGTCTGAGTCGCGCCGTAAGTGCCCGCGCCCCAAACGCCATCAACATAGAGCTTTAGGCCTGGGTAATCCGTTGGTTTAACTGCATAAGCCATTTTATTGGCTCCGTTCTGCCCGTTTTTGGGCATAGAAAAACCCCGCCACCGTTTGGTGCGGAGTTGGTTTGTTTGAGGGCTACTTTTCGTAGCGTTCTAGGTCGGCTTCGGTCGGCGCGTGCGGGCCCGTGACCGGGTAGGCGCGCTTAGCCTCGTGCGCCTGTGCCAGTGTCTCGGCAGGCAGGGCGGGCGGCTCCGGGAATTCCACGGCTATCGACGGCTTGCCAACCACAAGGGGCTTGGCCATGTTGGTATTGCCCGCGGCGACGAAGCCGAACGCGCCACCGATCACACCGAGCACCGCGCCGCCACCGATAGCCCATGCCGGTGCGGTGGAGCCGACTGCCGAGGTGTAAGCCAAGATGCCGGTCTGTGCCAGCGACAGGATGCCGAAGCCGATGTAGAGGGCGGTGCGGAATTTGGCGGGAATGAGTGCAGTCCAATTAGTCATTGGGAAAGTCCAATCTATGGGGAGGAATAATAAGGGTTGACAAGCGTGGTAGATCTAGAAAATTTCACGATTGTTACGTAAAAATGTTTAGTCTAAAACGCGACATAACCCGACATGCGCGGAAACACGGGGTCACCGCGCACGCCGAGCCGGTGGAGTCGCTAGCTGCCGTTCTGCTGGTTCAAATACCGCTGGAAGGCTTCGACCGTCGCCGGGCCGAACTTGCCGTCAGCCAACCACTTCGAAGCTGGGTAGAGGCCCTTCTTTCGAAGGAACAGCTGCAAGGCCACAATCGAGTGGTAACCGAACTGACCGTCAACAGCACGCGTGTAATAACCGAGCCCATTGAGCCATTCCTGCACGGCTTCCCATGTGTACCGGCCAGCGTCGCCGTCAATAGCCCGCTCATAAAGGCCAATCTGCGACATGAGAATCTGAGTCGCCTCAGCGGTTGCCTTGCCGAACACACCGTCAACGGCGAGGTTCTTGTAATCGGTTGGACGGCCAGTTGGTGCCGCGTTCTTTGGCGGGTTGGATGCAACCGGCACGGTGCCGGAAGGCTTGATTTGCTTCTTGCGGATACGCTTCGCCACGCGTGCAAGGTGCTTGACGCCGCCCTGCAGCTCGAAGTGCATTTCATCCTTGCGGCCGCCGTAGTTGCCGCCCCACCGAACAGAGTTGTCCAGGTCTTTCAGGATGCGCTTGATTGCCTTCTCTTCCGCGCCGCTAAACGTGTTGACACCGCCGAGGCCATGCAACGGGGCGTTGAAGTCAACGGCGGTACCGGCTGCGTGCTCAGAATGCATAGATGCGCCGCGAACGTTGCGGTAGGCGTAACCCCACGACCAGTCCGTGCGAATGCTCTCCACCTCAGCGTCGAAGCGCTTTCCGAGGTAGTCGAGGATCGTGTGAGCGTCGCCCTTGCGAACCTTGCCAGTGATCCAAGTCAGGTTGGTGAGTCGCGGGCTGGAGCCGGACGTAATAACATCCCAGCCAAGTCGAGTAAGTGCCATTTCAAGGCCACCTTTCAAATGATTTCGGGCATAAGAAAAGCCCCGCACCGTGTGGTGTCAGGGCATAAAAAAACCGCCTCGCGGGCGGTTAGTCGAATAGGTCTTTGATCGTGTGTGGCGGGTCGGGCGGCGGCGCTCCCCCACCCTTGTAAATATGGTCGATGAGCGCCCGGCAATAGGCCCACAAGCCCACGTTGCGCCGCTCGGTCATGTCCAACCGGGTTTCCATTGCTTGCATGCGCGCCCGGTCTGAGTCCTGTTGCGCTCGGTCGGTCTTAGCTTTTACGCCAAGATAGGTTAGGTAGGCCGTGACGATGACCCCGAAAAGGGTAAGGATTCCGAGAATCACAGGTTCGGTGATTATGGCCTTTTGGCTTTCGTCGGCTTCAATTATGGCGGTCGAAATGTTGTGGAGCATTGCGCCCTTATTCGTCTAGTCGTTTCGTTGATGCGGGCAGTTCTCCACCCGCGATTGATTCCCACATGCGCAAATCCTCCTGGCCGAGTGACCACATAGCTAATCCCTGCAGCCCCCAATCGAGCACGGCGCGCCCTAGCCAGTGCGTCACGGTGGTTGCATCGGTGAAGTAAACGAGTGATCCGCCGTCGCGGTCAAGGATGAAGTTTCGGCCAATCCATGCGTCATGATCGAGTGGCCGAATGGTGACCGTCGTTTCGATTCCGGGGTTTATTGGCGCGTCTTTCCAATGCACAAATACCCAGTCGAGTGCGTACCCGGTTTCGCGGGTTGTGGATTCTTCCACGTCGGTGTTTGGCCGGAATCGGTTTTGCGTATCCCATGTGACGTTGGTTCGTTCGACGCGGCCGAGCACTTTTCGTTGACCGTTTATCTCTACTTCGATTGCTTCGCGTGGCTGGTAGAGCCACCCGTCGCCCAAGTAAATATGGTCGATCCATGTTTGCCCGGTCGCCTTGTAGCCGGTCACGCCTCCGGGCGGTGTGGTGGTCGCTTCGAGGCGCAAAGGAATCGTTGTTTCAGCGTTGGAGAAGTACACGCGGGCCGAGCCTTCGCGCACCCGCAAGGCGAGCACACACCGGCCAACTTGCGCGGCGGCTCCGACCTGCTGCGCGCCGACGTTCGTTGAGCCGAGAACCGTAGAGCCTCGCATGAGCCGTAGCGTGCCCGTGTTCGTTAGCTCCGCGGTGATGCCTTGCGAGGTGACCGAGAACGTGCCGCCCGTCGCGAATTGGAATCGAGCCATTGCGTAGAGTGACTGCGCGCCGAACGCGTTATCAAAAACGAGTTCGCCTGTGCCCCGATATTGCTTATACGTGTCGGTAACTTCCTCGAATGCCCATGCGCCCGAAGGCTCACTGTAAACGTTGCTGAGCTGCTGGCTACTCGACGCATAATCGTCAATAATCGTCGCGGCAATCGCTTCTCGTTGGATCAGCTCAGTTGTGAGCGTGAAGCCAACTTTCGGGGTCACCGTCTGCCCGTTGGATGCAATGACCGGCTCGGCGCGCATCTTGTAATCAATCCGCGAACTTCCAACCGAGTTGTCAGTAACTCCCCAGATTGGCACGGTTGCCGGTTGCCCGTATCGGACGGCGTATTGCTTGCTTTGGAATTCGCCGCCGACTGCGCCGGTCACTGAATCCCATTGCGTGGCCTCTAGCCAGTCGTAGCCTTCAAGAACGCCCCAGAGCGTCTTGCTGGACTCGTCGCGGTAGCAGAGCCAACCGATAGCTTCGTGCGTGCCTGTGTCCGACCAGGGGCGCGCCCCGGTGAAGTATTGCCACGCACTGTAATACGTGCCAGACACACCGCGCCGGGTTGCTCCCCATGATGCCGGGTAGTCGTGGATTGACCAGAAGTAGGCGTAGAGCGGTAGGCCCATGCTGACCTTGGCGGGGTCGATCTGCGATGCCGCCCAGTCGTAAACCTGCTCTAGCCAGAATCCGGGCGATACCGGGCCGGGCGCTGAGCCTGACCAGGCGAAGTCGTAGGACATGATCGAAACGTGATCTAGAATCGCGCCGAGTTGCCTGTAGCGCACCCAATTTTCGCCACCGACTGAGCCGGTCGCGGTCAGTGCGGGTAGCGCGCCAGATGCCTTTTTGCCGAGCGCGTGCGCCCGATCTGTGACGACTCGAAAGAGCTCTTCGGAATCAGCCGAGCGCGCATTGCCGCCCGCTTCCATATCCAAATCCACGCCGTGAAGCCACGGGTACATGTCGAACATTTTCGCTTCGACTTCATCAGCGAGGCGGTTTCGGGCGGTCGCTGAGTCGCGCAACGCTTCGAAGATTGTGTATGGCCCATCTATGGGGTCATCCATGTTTCGGAAGCAACCCCACCAGCGAATGTGCGGCCATTTTGCCCGGTACGCGTCGAGCTGCGCGGGGTCGAAAGTTTCGGTGAGAGTTCCGTCTTTGCCGACGATCCAGCCGAATATTGATAGGTCGGTGATTCGGTCGCCGTACTGATCCAGCACCATGCGGATTCGGTCAGTCCAAGATAGGCCAACCCATGCCCAAACGTTCGCCATTATGACCTCTCATTCCATGTTGCTTGTAGGTGTGCGCGTCCGGCTAGGACTGTGTTTAGTGTGAGGTCTTGGCGCTCGGTAATGATCGGTGCGCGCCCGTAGCCTTGCGAGGCGTAGTGATTGAGCCCATCTACTTCGGCAACGCCGTTGAGCGCCCCGAATTTGTATGCGCCCACACGGGTTTCGCCCTTGCCGCGAATTCGCATGTAGACGGGCGCGGCCTTGTCTGCGTTGGATAGCGCGACGACTTGCAAGCCGGGGTTGATTACCCCGTTGCGGTATTGCGCCCGCCCTATCGTTGTTCCGACTTCGGCGGGGTTTGGCACGATGCCGGTCGGCTGCTCACCGGCCTGTAACTGAATGTCGGTTATCGTGACGCTCGCGGACGTTGGCACGTCGGTAGCGCTGATCTTAAGTCTGATCGATGCGACTGGCTTGTCAACGTAGATCGGTTGCTGTAGGCGCAACACCCACCCCCAGGATTAGTAAAATACTTGTGATAAACTAGAGATGTACTAAATCCCCACAAATTAGGAGCAAATCAAGTGCTTTGCAGGAATATGTCCATTGACACTTTCGAAACCTTCGGCGAGACTTTCGAATTCAAGCAATTAAACACTCGCGATGACCTAGCCGCGTTAGAACGTCATTCTCATAGGCTCGCAGTATCGACCTCGCGTAGTACCGATGGAATCACCTTTTATGTAACTCAGGTTTACACCGGCTCTGATTGGGTAACTGTGATCGCCTAGGTAACTGCGAGATGCAACGGAACGTCCTAAGTTGGTGTCCCTCGTGGGATTGCTCCGGTGATCGTTAGTTCGCCGGATCGATCCCACGAAGGCCCGAATATTGCCAGCCCTGCCGTGTTGATAAACAGCATCCCGCTCCCCCGCTGAGACATGATGTAGGAAGCGCCCAGGCGGTGGAATATAGACAGTGGGAAGGTCTGGGGAGGACGAAGGTTTTCCGGAATCCCGCTCATGATAGTGTCCGACGTTGCGTTGTCGCCGATGACGCGCATCGAGTAGAACAGCACATTAGGGAATGCCGATATGCCGCACGTTTGGGCGCTCGGCGAAGTCCATCCGTTGACCAGATATGGGCGCAGGTCGAACCACGGGTTAGTGTCCGGGTACGCCGTGTTCAGCGTTGCTAGATCGATCACGCTGCCCTCCGAACGTAGGTTGCTTGGCAGACAACGTTCTTGTTCGTTCCGTCCGCGATCCCTCCGCCCCAGTATGGGATATGCAAAGTGCCGTCCGCGTGTAGCTCTAGAACGACAGTGCCGACACCATATTGGAATGCTGGCAATGTCCAATAGCGGACCGATGAACCGCCGACTTCGGGCAGCAGCTCATCAGGTAGCGCGCTAACGATCTGTCGTGCCGTTCCCCCGCGGGTGTGCAACTGCAAGGTGACCTCGTTTGCGGTTACCTTGGCTAGGAAATTGAATGACGAAGACGGGCCGAGCATGTACCAGTTATTGATCGCGTACTCGTGCAAATCTAGCCACGGTTCACGGTCAGGATACGGCTGAGGAATCACTGCAAGACTCATACTGCCCTCCGTGGCCATGTCATAGATAGTTCAACATGTGCTGCGTCGCCCATTACTCGATTCAGCCATCCCGGGAAATAGATATTCCCGTACTGGTTGACCTGCACCGGGGCTGGCGTGTCATAGTGCATGGCAATACCTGGGCTGATCGTCGGCGGTCGCAATTCTGGCGGCAATCCAATCACAATGAAATTTCGGTTGTCGATCATCTGATTTGTGCGTGCCCGTATCCCTGCGATGACAAGGTTCGGTTGCACTTGCGCCCAGCATCCGAATCCGATTGGCTCAGCACCCTCAGCCAAAAACTGCCGGATATCATAGATTGGATACTTCGACGGGTAAGGCGTTTCTAAGATCGGAAGGTCTAAGCTCATGCTGACCTCCGTATCGTACGTGCTTCGAACATGATTGCACCGTCGAGTAGGCTTTTGCTCGCGTCACTGAGGAAAACCCATCCGCTCCGGTGCCACTGAATGAGCGTGAAACCCACGCCTAAAGCGCCCGGTCGCGTGATGCCAATCGGCGGCGTCAGTTCGGTCGGTAGGCCTTGGAACATGCGCCGGTTCGGGTTGTTCTCCGCGTTGCCCGTCGAGATTCGCACATCCCAGAAAACGTGATTCCTCTCAATTGTCGCCATGACCGATCCAGCACTGAACGGCTCGCATCCGTTAGTGAGATACTGCGACACATCGTAAGTCGGGTTGATTCCGGGATAAGGAATATCCACTATCGGCAGGTCAAGAGCCACAATCACACCGCCTTTCGCGGGTAGCTGCCAGCGATCGACAGGTACATTCCCCCGTAGGTGGCGATCATCTGCGCGTTGCTCATGCCCAAGCTGTACGCCGACATGACTAACTGCCACCCGCCAACTGTCGCCGTTCCCTGCAATTCCACCAAGCACGACGGGCCACCAAGGATCAGGGCAGGAACCGAAATTGGTCGGATAGCGCGCAGATGATTAGGCAGATTGCCGATAACGTGATTGGTGCCAATCTGCACGCGCCCGAACAACGTCACCGAATTCTTCTCGGCCACAGCTTGCAACGACTGCGCCGCACCAGGAACACCCCACCCATTCACAAGAATGGGTTCGAGATCTTCCCACGCGGGCAAATCCGGGTACGGCTGATTCGGGATAAGAGTCATGCTTACTGGCTCCGTTCCGACTTCGTTCCCAGCTTCGGACGAGTCAAACCAATTCGACCTGTAGCGCCCGCCGTCCTGCCGACCAGCACGAATGCCGGACGCGCTGCCCGCGAAGCCGGAAGAATGAAATCGTGCTCCACCCGGTAAGACCAATCCGGCCAAGCCGTGAGTGAAAGCTCAGCATTTGAGCCGGTCACCGTCGCGCCGTCCATGTAATCCACACGCGGCCGCAACGAACCAACGCCCGCCAAACCTTGAGTAAACACCTGCATCGACCAGCCATAAGGCCGCGCCGATGCCTGCACCGCGTCACTGCTCGGATACCAAAAACCAATATCGCCAGTGCCCGGCAACGCGGCAACATCAATCCACGAAACCCAGCCAAGGTCAGCATCCCAAAGCGTTTCAACATGCGCGTTATTGCCCGAAGAATCACCAACCCAAACCTGAGCCGGTGCCATAATACGGTTCAAATAAATCTGCGACTCCGCAACCTGAGATTCCAGCGCATCAATACGTGCGTTCAATTCCTCAGCCCCCTCCGGTGGCACAATCCCCGCCGACCACGGCAACTCCGTAACGTGGGGCAACCAACCCGACACCACGCCCCCAGGCTGTAGCATCAGGTCGGTTACCTCCACCGTCGCGCCGGTCGGCAAGCCCTTCGAGGTCACGCGCAGTTTGATCAGATTCGGATTACCCGACGTGCGTAACGTTCCCTGCAACGTGACCCCCTAAGAAATTTCGAGCTGGATAGTCTCAGACGTTCCATCCGCGTAAGTAACCACAGCCTCAACGCCAAGATCAGGCACGAAGCCAGTCGGCCCCGTACTGCGCACGTCAAAGCTGAAAGCATACGATTCGCGATTGTCCGGCGTGACCGTCTGCTCAATCCACCGCTCGCCCGGCCCGCTAAACATGACCGCTTGATCCCCCGTGCCTTCGCCGTCCACGACTTCCGCGCCGAGGCTAGCCCAATGAGCCAGCCCGTTATCGAAGCGTGCATTCAGTAGAAGGTTGAAAGGCACAAGGTCAAAAGCGGACGCGCCAGCATCAGTCGTGAGCAAACCCGCGTCCGTGGATTCCGAAGAGCCTAATTCGCGAAGCTTGGCCGAGAGCGTGATGCCCGAGCGCCACGGCTTGATAATGTCGTACTCCAAACGCACAATGCGCTGCGTGTCCGAAATACCAATCTCTTCGTCAACTACCGTCACGAAATCGCCCGCATCGAACGCGTCAAGCTCGTTGCCTGTATCGACAACCGTGACCTCGTATGAATACGACGGCTTCGAACGGTTTGCCAGGGTCGCGTTGGCCATTGCGAGCATCGTGTAAGGCGACGTGCCAGACTTGAAATCGTAAGTCGCCGAACGAACTTCTGACGTGTGCGAATAATCCTCCACATACGGCACACCGTTATTCACCGAGGCGATGGTTTGCCCGTCCGCGTTGCGCGCATAGATCCGGGTGATTAGCGAGGTTGTATCAATCACGCGCTTAGGATCGCTCAGACCCTTGCCGTAGAAGAACGCCACGCCGTTATCGCGGCCCGAATTCGTGACCAGTGAAACCCGATGATTGCGGTTATCAAACACCAAATCGCCGCCGTGATTCTTTTGAACCTCACGCAACAGGGCGAGCGGATTCGTGTTCTCAATCGAATACGTGCGCAAAGTCCGCACGTTCGCCACGTCCACAGACCAGCCCGTGCCAGCCAACGCGATAGTCATCACGTCGCCCGCCGCCACCTGCCGGAACTCCTGCGCGTCAATCTGCCCAGCCGTAGCCAAATCATAAAATTCAGCCTCAGCATAAACGGACGTGTGAACCTTCCGGCCAGACCGCTTATCCGTGATCCGCCGAATCCGGTACCGCTCCCCCGCAACCTCAACGAATCGCTCGCTAGTCAACGTCGAAGCGTACTTATGAGTCGCGGGCAAAGTGAACTCAAACTTATGCTCGCCGTTCACCTCAGACGTGACCACAGCACCCAAAGAATCAATGATCACAGTCACCGGCACATCGTTACCGTCACAAAGAATGATCGGAGCATGCGGATAATTCGGAGGCGCGCCAGCTTCCCACTCACGCGCCGTCACCGTCACCGTGAAAGTACGCGAAACCTTGCGCCCAATTTCATCCGTCAAAGTAACGGTTACTTGACCGTCGCCGACTTCGAAGCCCGAGGCCAAAGTAAGCACCGAACCTGAGATAGTCGCCGAAGCGACAGGCGGCGTGCTAATACTCCACGACGGCGCACCCTGATTAGAGAACACCAAAGGAATATTGACCAGGCCGCCCTGTTCCAAGGTCTGATTCGGGATAGCTTCAAGCGTCGGCGCTGGCTCGCTCGGAACGTCCACCGTGAAACCGCTGAACGACTGGCCAACCGTCATCGGCACAGTCCACCGCAACAGGCCATTCAACGCGGCGGGAAGCTGCGAGCCCGTCTGCCACGTCGCGCCAGCGTCAGTAGACCAATAAGGCGTAACCTCAGCCGGTGCGCCCGTAACGACAGGCTGAGCGCTCCACGAAACCCGCTCAGCACCCGTCGAAAGGGTGCCCGCAACTTGGGCGGTAATAGATGACTCGCTCAACGTGTAGCGTGTCCGATTCGCGTCCTTTTGCCCGTCTGCCCATTTGCCAAGAGCCACCGAATCAACGAACCCTGGCAGGTCGAAACTTGCCCCAGGGTGAGCTACTAGCGCTTCGTCAAAAACGCCCGTAGTCCAATACCCAGCAGACTGCAAAGCGTACACATCAAGATCAGCCGTCGAAGCCGGGTTAGGCGCACCAGCCAAGGCGCGCACCGGGCCGATCCAAGACGCGCCAGTTTCAGCAAGCACGCTGAAAAGCTGCGAAGTCTGCGCACCATAATCAAGCAACTGCCCAACAAACTGCCAACCGAGCGTCTGCACCCAAGGCGTATCCTCATACTGGTCAAGCAAGCTAGCACCAGTCGAGCTATACACCTGGTGACGCAACCGGCCACTAGCCGCCGTCGCCAAGTACGCAACCGGGCTAGAACCGCCTCGCGTAGACATGAGCGGAGAATGTGCCATGACGTAACTTTGGCGCGTCCACAAGCCCATCAAAAGCTTTCCATTGGAAGGCCACAAGCCACTGAAATGAGGAAGCTTGAAACCACCCTGATCAGTCGCCGGATTTACCTGATTCAAACCCATCTGGTAGCCCCACTGGCCCGCAACGTATCCATCATTCGCGCCGCCGACCACGCGTTGCCACATGCGCGAAGGGGTCACAGCATCCGCATAATCCAAGCCCGAGGCTGGCGCGATACGCTGCAACGCAACAGGATTCAAATCAGGGTAAGAAGTCGGAACCTCCCCAGACCACGAAAAACGGTTATCCCACAAAAGAGCCCCCTAAATCCTGCGCGCATTCGCATACAAGCGACGCGAACCCGTAGGCGCGCCCGGCACCGAAACACTCACCGTCTGCCCCGGCGTAAGCGACGCACGGCGAAAATGACTCATGAAACGAACGATGCTGGCCAACCTCGCGCCCGTCGTCGCATCCTTTTGATAAAACTCCATCGCCTGATAATCCAAAACGTTCGTGCGCCCCGAAGTCGTAGCCGAAACCACAACCTCAAAGCCGCCAACCTTCACCGTCGCCTGAGCGCCAGATGGAAACTCAATCTGCGGATAAGCAACCGTATTTCCACGATCCAAAGTGAACGAAAGCGACGAAGCGAACGAAATCGGATCCTGTTCGGCCTCCATCGCCGCCGCATCGCCCACCGTCTCGAACGAAACATCAGCGCGCAACGCAAACCCGGTGCCGCGTTGCCACACCACCCGGCCCCATTCAATCGAGCCGCTGGCCATCACATCCCACCATTGCCAAGCCGTGTCCAGCTCAACAATCAAGCTCTGCGCGCCACGGTGCGGGGCAATCAAGCCCACGAAGATATCTCGGCGTTCGGCAACCTGCTCCGGCGTGGAACCCTGAATCAACACATCAAAAGTAAACGCCGTGTGAGACTGAGAAGCGCCGTAAAAATACCGCGCATCCCGGCCCAGCGCGTCCTCAGTCTCCAAAGACAGCCCGCCGAGTGACGGCCACTCCGAAAGAGTAGCCGTCACCCCAGCCAGGCTATTTGTATCCACGCCACCGAAGTTGAAGCTCAAACCGCAACACCCCCAAGATTGACGCTGCCACGCGACCGATCAGCATTATTAGCACGCGACCACAAAGCTTGCGAAAGCTCCGTAACCCGGTCCTCGTCATCGACAGTCAGATTCTCAACCTGCAACACAATCTGACGCACCCCAGCGCCGGAACCATCCGACCCATAAGGATCATCACCAAACGCCGGCACCGCGGAACCGACACTAAAAGTAGGCTCATTCAGAGAATCAATCTCACTCTGAATACCGCCCATTTCATCGTGAATATCCTTGCGCCCATCATGCAGAGCGCCGGCCACCGACTGCGAGAAAGTCTCACCAATCGACAAGCCCGAATAAGCAACCCAACCCCTGCCCGAGAACGGGCCTTCCTTCGCGGGAGAGAACGGGAACAGGTTTCGAATCTTGCCAAGTCCATCAGAAACCGCAGACTTAGCCTTATTGAACCCAGCCAAGATGCCGTCAAGAAATCCTTGGATAATCGACTTACCAGACGCGACCAGTTTCCCACCAAGGCCGCTAAAGAAACCGACGACCTTATCAGGGATACCCTTCACAAAATCGACCACAGCACGGAACTTGTCCTGCACGGAACCCATGAAGCTTTGAGCAGCCGAAACAATGTTTGACCAGATATTCGAGAAGAACGAACTGATACCAGACCAGACGCTATTCCAAACGGAACGAATAGCGTTGACCACGTTCGTGATAACGTTTCGAACCTTATTCACTGCGCTAGTCGAGAATGAAATAATCCCATTCCAGACCGACGAGAAGAACGACTTGATGGCATTCCAGACGTTAGTCCACACGGCCTTGATAGCATTTACAACGGTCGTAATGATCGTCCGAACCGTGTTGATATACCCGGTTACGAACGCTACGATCCCGGCCCAAACTGCGCCGAAGAACGCCTTGATACCGTTCCAAACAGCATTCCAGGCAACCTTGATCGCGTTCACCACGGTCGAAATCACGGCACGCACCACATTGATGTACCCAGTCACCACCGCGACAATGCCAGCCCAAATAGCGCCGAGCACCGTCTTGATAGCGTTCCAAGTCGCCGACCACGCCGCGCTAATGGCCGAAGTAACCGCCGCGATTATCGACTGCACAAATGCAATCGCCGTCTGCACCGCAACCACAATCGCATTCCAGACCCCTACGAAGAACGTGCTAACGGCCGTCCAAACCGTAGTCCAAAGCGCAGAAATAGAAGCAAGGCTTGTCTGGAAAACGACCACGATGTTCGCCCAAGCATCCTGCAAGAAGCCCATGAAACCAGCCCAGATTTGCTGGCCAATCTCAGTTTGAGTAAAGAACCAGATCAGACCAGCAACTAACGCCGCAATGGCCGTAACCACAATGCCAAACACGTTCGCCCGCATCACGACGTTCAACGCCTTGAGCACAGGAATAGCCGCACCAACAGCCGAAACGATCGAGCCGAACGCCGTAATCAGCCCGCCGATGGTCATCACGATCTTGCCGACAATCATCAGGATCGGGCCAGCAACCAAAACCACGCCAGCAGCAGTGCCAATGAACTTTTGAACAGCCGGGGAAAGTCCATTCCACCAACCAATCGCGCCTTGGATAGCCGACGAAATGTTAGTGAACGCATCGCCGATCTGAGAACCCAGATTGACCCCGAATTCCTTCAACTCAGGAGACTTGAGAACCTGCAAGAAATTCTCAAGCTCAGACTTGACCTTCGGGAACACCTCTTCAAATACCGAAGCGCCAAACTTGCCAAGGTTCGAAGTGATATTGGCTGTTACGCCCTTCCACGTCTTCGCGTATTCCTCAGCAGCCGCGCCGGCGTTCTGATCGATGACCTTGTTCATGTCTTCGATCGAAATCGACCCTTCACGAGCCATCTTTTCGATCTCATCACCAGCGACACCGTAATGATCAGCGAGCTGAGAAATGATCGGGATGCCGTTTGCCTGCATCTGCGACAAGTCACCATAGGTGACCTTGTTTTTCGTCAGCACAGCATTCAAGAGGTTCGCTGCGTGCGAGCCTTCCACGCCGTAGGCTGCCGCAACGTTCGCGGTACGCTGGATCTGATTTTCCAGCTCTTCCATCGGCACGGCACCAGTAGCGAGAATGCCAACTGCCATCGACGCGCCATCAGCCATAGACAACGCCGTGCCCGTAACGCCCTTGTCTACCTGCTTCATCACTTCGTCAGCGTCGTAGCCAAGACCCTTGAACTGACCTCGCGCCGTATCGATACCGACCAGGCGCTTGAAGCCCAAACCAGCAACCAGGCCACCAACAGCAGTACCCGCGGCAACTACCGGGGCCGTGAACTTCGTGGTCATCGATTTACCGACACCAGAAATATTCTGGCCAGCAGTTTTCCACTGCCCGCCAACGTTCTTGATCTGGTCACCAATGACAGGTAGAGCGGTCTGCAACTTGCCCGTGAAAGTGCTCGACTGCTTGAGCGAATCAACGTACGCCTGATTCGCGGCCGTTGCTGATTCTTTGGCACGCGTAGCCGTATCTTCGGCATTGCCAACCTTGACGTTGGTCTCGGCCAATGTGACCTTGGCGCTGTTCAGCTCAGCTTCTGCGCCCTTAAGTTCAGCCGAAGTAGCTGTTCCTGTATCGCGCAGCGCCTCTAGCTTTTCTTCGGCGCGAGCTACCTTGGCTTGTGCGCTTTGTTGCCCAGCTCGTGCTTTCGTCAAAGCCATTTCCGCGGATCCAAGATCCCGGGTTGCGCCGGCCTGAGATTCCAGAGCCTTCGTCACCGGGGCAACAATCGCCGCCGAAATATTCGCCTTCATGGACGAGCCGATGCCCTTGGAGAGTCCAGCGCCCATCTTTGCCCCAACAGGTGCCAGGTTGATCCCGCCAAGTTCGGCGCTGATCGTGCGTCCAGAGCCCTTGAGCGAAGGGATCAGGCTCAGATATGCCGAGGCCAATTCAATAGCCATTACGCCCCCTTTCAGCGCCGCGCCAATTTAGGGCACAAAAAAGGAGGGCCGCACCAAACGGTGCAGCCCTCCTTTCAACTACTTACGAGGAAGCGCCAGACGGCGCTTCACTTCGTCAATCGTCATCGAAACAGCACCCCTAAAGGTGCCCTTCGATTGCTTCTTTTCATCGTCGCCCGGACGCGGAATAGGCTTCGGCTTCTTGCGATTATGCTTGGCATCCTTAGTCTTGGCCCACACGAGCCAACGCAAAGAATCAGCAATGATCGCCAGCAAGTATTCGCTAATACCCCAGCGCGCCTTTTCCGGTTCACGAGTGCGCCAATAAGCCGAAGTTGCCGGAAGGTGTTTGACGACCGCCCGCAAATCCGACCACGTAAAGCCATCAGACCCAAGATCCCGCAACCTCATATTGCGTTCAATCAAGTCCGCTTCAATGGCCTCGCCATACTCGTCTAGGAGTCGGTCGAGGCCGAAGATTCCCCCACCGTGATCGCGTCAGAATCGGCAGGCTCCGATTCGCCATCAGCAGGCTTATCGTCTTCAAAAGTCACCACGCCGGACTTGGCCAGAATGTCCTTGCACTCACCGAGCTCCAAGTCATCCAAGACGGTAGCGGTCAGCCCCGGCACAAGAAGGCTGACCATATCCCAGATCGCATCCAGATCCTCGCCCTGAACACGCTTCAAAACAGGGTTGAGCTTCTTGATCTGCTTGCGCTTCATACGGTTGATCGACGGCTCAGGGTATTTCTTGCCCTTGATTTCAATTGTTGGAAGAGACATTTAGCCACGCCTTTCATTAGGTAGCCGCGAAAAGTGAAGGTGGCCGGGCCAGGCGCGGCTAACAAAAAGCCCGGCCACCGGTATTAGAGAGGCCGCCGAAGCGGCCAGAGGATGGGGCTAAGCGCCCACAATTTCAGCAATGTATTCGTAAGCCGTGTTGCCCTCAGCGTCCGGGAAAGCACCAAGGGTGACCTCGTAGCCAATCGGCTCGCCGTCCACGTACACCACATCGCCAAGCTCGTTGATCTTCGCGTTCGGCACGACAATGCGCTTTACCTTGTCGCCGGTCATGATGATTTCGAAGACGTAGAGGCGCGAAGGAAGTTCCTTCGCGTTGTGAAGTACAGCGATATCGCCGGTAATTTCTTCTACGGTCACGTTGTCCGGGCCGTAAACCTCCCGAAGCACGTCTACGTTCGTTTCAATGAACGTGAATCCGAAAGTCTCTGCTCGCGAGGTGCGCACGGTAAGAACAGTGTCGCCACCCCAAGCGGTAATCGACTCGGTATCCGCTTCGATGGTGTTTGTCAGACCATCTTCGGAAACGTAGCCAAGGCCGACAATGCCAGCCACCAACGTGGAACGAGCATCAACAGGAGGTTCCGTGGAAACAGGGCCAGCGAAGATACCGCCAGCAGCGGTAGGCTTACCGACACTGACGTTAGAAGCGTTCTGCATGAGAACTGCCTTTCGATAAGCGCCGCGCCTAAGGAAAGAGGATTAGTCGAATTTGGTAACCAGCTCGACAACAATCTGGTATCTCGCCTGCTTGGAATCAGGGTCTGGGAAGTTATAGACGCTGGACACGATCACGCGTGCCACAGTTGGTAGGGATACGGCAGTTCGTGCCACTTCCGCTACGATCTGGGCTAAGTCGCCGGCTTCATACCGGTGAGTAGCCCAAATCTGAACCGCAAGTGTGGGAGTGCCAGTGATCCAGTTTTCAGGGCCACCAGTACGTTCCACGGTGATAAACCGTTTCGGTCGCACGTTAGGAACGTCCAATGAGGCTTCGAGCGATTCCGCTTGAAGCCGCGGGGATTGATTGAGAAAGTCAACGAGCAAAACTTCAACGTTCCCCATCAGCGCCCCCGGTCAAGATTCTTCAAAAGCGTCTGATTCCGTGCGTTGTCGCGCCGGGCTTCAAACGTTTCAGTTTTCACCATCGCGTGAGCGCGAGAACGCCCAGGCTGAACGTCCGCAACGTAGCCCTCTATGCCGGCACCGTCTCGGATACGCTCAGCGCGAGCTAAAAGATCCCGTTGCACTTCTGCCGAGTTCAATACCGCCCGCGCACCCTGATTGCTCATCTTCACTTTGATTTTCGCCATGAGCTACCCATCTACTCGATAAACGGATACAGGCCGATTCCAAAGCAACGGGGTATTCGCATTCGTGTACGACTGCGGATCTCCCTCAACCTCCATAGGGTCACCGCCGCGCATCTTCACAGACGCGCCACGCAGTGACCCCACAAAGGCCTTCGGGAAATGCAAAACGTACTCCGCTTGAGTGCCATCCGGGCGCACCGAATCAGTCACGTCAGAGCCCGGCTTCGGGTCGATCAGCACGTTCTCAACGAGCGTTTCAACTTCCGCATATTCCGGCGTATTGCCCGGCAACGTGCCTATACGCTCGCGACGGATCACAACGACTGTTTCGCCAACGATCATTTGTAATACCCCGACTTCGCGTGAATCGTTCGAAAGCGACCCTTGCGCGGCATCGGCAACCACAGCAGCTCACCATCGGTGAAATACAGCAGCCCCGAAGACGCGGAAGAATCGACAGTCTCAGACGAGGTTTCCGAATACGGGCCAGCACCCTGATTAATTGACCGCTGGCGAATAGCTTTCGGATTGCTCAGGCGACGGCGAACAGATTCAACAACCGCGTCCTTCGCCGCCTGCTCGAGAATCGCATCACCACGAATAAACGCGTCAATATCGATTCCCCGCTTGCGACCAATCAGACGAAGGTTGTTTGAGGCAGTAATCAACCAGGCATCAACCAACACGGTTTCAGCAACGGTCAATTCGCCCCAGCCAGATTCAACTTCATCGGACGTAGCGAACGGTTCAGCCATGACAGCACCGCCTTATTCGGTTGGGATGCCCTCGGCTTCAAGCGCTTCGCGAATGTCGGACGCGGTAGCGTCGTCGTCAATCTCAAAGCCCTTGCTTGCCGCGTACTCAGCCCACTTGGCGGCAGAACCGCCGCGGCCACCCTTTGGTGGGATTGGAACTTCGTCAGCGTCCGTATCTTCGGTTTCGTCGGGCTCGTCGCCGGCAGGAGGCAGACCCTCCGACTCGGCGGCGGTCAACGCCGGATCTTCGCTTTCTTCGGAACCGGAAGCCTTTGGATCAGTCACGACCAGTGGCGCTTCCTGATGTGCCGCCACCGAACCCGCAACAATCAGCTTTGGGTTAGTGATCAGCGGCTCGGCCCACTCGGGAACTTCACCAGGGGGAAGACACTTAGCCCCAAGTTCTGGATGCATAACGTGAACAAAATTATTGATAATCACAACAAAACCTTCCTGATAAAAACCGGTGGGCGCACACCAAAAGATGCGCGCCCACCGGTAAGCGACTACTAAACCTGAGCGGTCAGCAGTCGCTTAGGAGCGTTCAGGACAGGCATTGCAACCGCGTCCACGTAAGTGAACTGACGGAATGGAACACCATCGTTCTTGACGACCACGCCCACAAGGCCCGATGCCTCTTGGAAGGACATTTCGACCTTCTTGGAGTTCACCAGCTCAAGGGCCGTAACGGTCACGCCCCAAGCGGTGTAGCCCAAATCGCCGATACTGGCCGGGGTCAGGAGCACACGATCCTCAGGGATCGTGCGCGTCAACACACCGTCCACGTCAACAGTGGTGTCATAAGGTGCGATGAACACCGGCAGGCCTTCGCCCGACAGGTAATCGTTCAGGTCAACGAGACGCGCCACCGTGCGACCAGCAGCCGAACCGTAGAGAGCGTCGATAACCTCCTGCGAGCGCAACACGTTGCGGATCTGGGTCTGCGAGGTGCGGACCGCGGCCGCGCCGATGCCGTTGGTGAGGCGGTACTGGTCATTCCACAAGGTCAGATCAGTCAGCGGCTTCGAAGTCGAAGCGCCGGCCCACGGAACGCCAGCGGTAACCTTGTGCTCGTCAGGAACACCAAAGTCTGCCTCGAAGCCAACCAGGCCGTTCTCGTTGATGGTGAGAACACCATCAGTCAGAGCGTCGCCCCATGCCTGCTCAAGGCGGGCCTGCACTTCGAGGGTCAGTTGCTCAACGTCATCATAGATAGCGTCAACCAGCGCGGCCTTGTTGGTGCCCTCGGTTCGAGCAAATTCGAGCTGCAAACGCTCGTACTCACCCATGTTCGAGCTCGTGGACAGTGGGATCATTCCCACCGAGCCACCGTTTGCCGAATCGCGCTCGGAGACGTGCACGCGACCATCGAACGAGCGGTAGCGGGCGGTACGGTTGCGGCGTACCAGTTCCGCGAAGTTAATGCTGTTGCCAGGAATGGTGCGCGATGGAGCTTCGGACAGGAGGCTGTTTTCCTGATTTTCAGGAACAGCACGGCTGAACTCAGTTGCGGCATCGGGGCCGACAGGTGCATCAAATACGATCATTTTCTGTCACCGTCCTTTCTAGTCAAAAATGATGTGGGTCAGGGCGGTGCGGGCAGCTTCATCAAGCGCGCCCTTACCCTCGGATAGCGGCAGGCGATCCGCGTTCACGTAACCGTGATCGAACAGCGCGCCGCCGACGACGGTTGCTCCTTCTGCGACGGAGAGCGAACCGAACAGGAAGCCTGCCGGAACCTCGGAGCCGTCCAGTCCTGCCGGATCGTATGGTACGAACTTCTGCGTGGCTACATCCCGAGAGACGACAATTCCCGAAGGAATGAAACCGTTCGGGTGCAAGCCTGCGAAGGTCGGAATGTCCAAGGTGATGTTTGCGTTTGCGCCCGGCTCGGTACCATGCGGGCCGCGAAGCCACGAACGATTCTCCGACTGGGCATCCCAACGCTTGACGTTCAACGAAGTCATTTTGGTTTACCTTTCTAAGATTTCTTGCCGAAACGCTTTTCGGCTTCGGCGCGGCCGGTCGCCCGGCCAGTAGTTTTCATGCGATCACGATCACCAGCGCCACGACGCAAAGCATCGTTGCCGGCACCGCCTTGAGGCTCGACAACTGAAACCTGACTGTTCTCGTCAACCCATTCAAGGATTGCCTCCACATCAGCGGCCCCATCCTTGACGAAATCAGGGCGGCTAAAGGCGGCGGCACCATCAATGGATCGGCCACGAAGCGCGATCTTCAAAGCCGTTTCAGCCTCACGCTTAGCAGCCGTAGTAGCGGTCTCTGTGCGTGCGGCTTCGCGTGCTTCTTCGATGGCTCGATCAGAGTCAGAAAGGCTCTTCTTGCGAGCTTCCTCCGCGTCGGCAGTAGCCTTGCGGGCCTGCTCTGGGGTCAGTGTGCCGTATTCCTTGACGCGGCTCTCATGCTTGCGCGCCTGGTGCTTCCAGTACGCGGCTTGCTGATCGGCGGTCATGTCTTTCACTGCCGTGTCGGCTGGAAAGGCTGGCTCCTGCTTGCCCTTGTCATCGTCGCCGGCAGGCGGCGTCGGTTTCGGAGTGCCGCCACCGCCGTCATCGTTGGACTGGTTCAAAAGCAGGTACGGGTTAGTGAAACGCTTGCGCATCTTATTTGCTCCTTGTCGGAAAAGTTCTCATGACGAGAAAACCCCCACACCAAACGGTGAAGGGGAAGATTTTTAGTTGATTTCAGTTGTGCCAGTGAAATTGTCCGTACGCCATGTCAGCGTTGGGCCAAGCTCGCCATGCTCGCGAGTAAGAATTAGGTCTGTGTAGTCAGAAATCTGCGACTTCTCGAATTTTCCAGTTCCAAGCAGCCTAGCCCCGCGGTCAGAGTCACCAAGTTTCGATGCGATCTGATCATGCGTAGATTCAAGCAAAGACTCATTGATGACCTGGTAATCATCGCCCGGATCAACTACGAACGGCTTGATCCCGCAATCACAGCCAGGATGAATCGGCAGCAGGTCGCCGCGGTGATAACGCTGAGTCGAAGCGATCGTGCACATGGCGCAGTTCTCTCGACCGGTCAAGGTTCGCATGTACCTCGTGAACCCCGACCGCCCCATAGCCTCGGCAGCAGCGTGCGTTTTCGAAAGCTGAACGCCGGACGAAACCAAATCCGTCAGTCGGTGCCCGCCTTCGGCAATCGCGGCCTGAACAGCTTTCCCAGACGACAAGGCCGCATAAGCCGAAGCGAACGGACGATGGTAGACGATATCGGAGCCAACGCCACGCAAATTCCGTGTCGTAGCGTTGAACACCGTACCGTCACGCACACGCCCAAACTCCGCTAGCGCTTGCTTTCGAATGTACGAATCAGTCAAGTTCGCGACCTGTTGCTGAGCCGTTTCGATACGTGGAATCAGTGTGGCGAGCATCCGGTCAAAATCAGCATCGCGATAAGAACCCAGGCCAAGCCAAGCGCGACCAGCAACCGCAACAATCCGCGTGCGAACCTTATGCACCTCACGGTCATAAGCTAAATCGAGCCGCGTAGCCATCAGGCCTCCACAGTTGGAGTCTGACCAGCGCCAGTTGGCTCAAACTCGCCAAGTAGCAACAGCTCTCCCGAAGCCTCGGCCTCGACCTGCTGAATCTCCGTTGGAGTCATCTGCCAAATCTCGCGCAGAATCGTACGCAACGGGAACTTCTGCGAAACCTGAGAAGTAGCCGAAGCCTTATCCGTCACCGTGTACCGCTCAGCGGGCATAAACGAAACATTGATATCCGATTTCACAGCACGATCAGAATCGTCAGCTGTCAAAAACACCAAATGGAAAACGTCTACGAGGAACCGACGCAACCGCGCCTGCTTATCCTCAACCGCGAACTGCAAACCTTCACGAGTGAAATTCGCACCCGAAGCCGACTGATTATCCGGGGCAAACATGCCCATCGGACGGCGAGCAACAGCAGCCAAAGCCAACTGATCATCTTGGATAGCTTTCAAAAGCCCCTGAACGTCAGTCTGCGTAGACTCCCAAACCTTCGCGCCGGACGGCAACAAGAACCAAGAACCCGGATCAGACGTAAGAACATCTTCAAGGCTATCCGCGTTGAACGACTCCGCTAACTGGCCCTGAGCTTCTTCATCGGGGTCATCCACATCAGCGACAATCGCACGCTGCTTGTACGCCTGATACATGACGATTACGGATAACTGAAAAGTGAACCGGTTGATACGTCGCATATGCGGCAAATGAGGCTCAAACTCCCCCATACCCCGACGATTACGCAAACGCACCACAGGAACAAACGCATGCTTCAACGGCGCGCCATCACCGCCGCCAGACGATTCATCCCAAGACCAAGATTCAGGATCGAACTCTGCCGAAAGCTCGCCAACTCCATCCATTGAAGCCGTATAGGTTCGTGCCAACCCATCATCGTAATACGAGCCAGCAATCATCAGCACCGCATAGGCACGGCCCTCATCAGGGTCAGAATAGAACTTTGCCGCGGCGCGCAAAGTGGACTGTCGCAACGGGTCGTGAAAGGTCACGCATTCACGCGGGTCTTCATGAGTAACTAGCGGCCCTGTGTCGTCATCGATAATCATCGCGTACGCGTCGCCAGCCCAAAGGAACGTCTCAACAAACGTCGAAAAATCAACGTCAAGATTATTGTCGAGCCACATCATCAGGGTCATCCCCTGAGACGGCGGTGCGAATATCTCGCACTGCCTGACGTTCACGCATCGAGCCAACAATCAGCTCGGCCCAGTTCGTCGTCGCTTCGGCCTCAAACTCCCGAAAAGCCTCCCGCGCCTCTGCAACAGCAGCCGGCGTAGGCGGTTCCCCAATATGCCAAGAGTTCAGATCATCCAGCCGCTCAAGCTTCGCAATCCGTTTCGTGAAAGCCTTATTCAGCCACCAACCCGGTGAGTTTTTCACACTGATTGAAATCGCCAACGTGACACCTCATCTCTTAGGTTTCAAGCGACGAATAACGCGCTTCTTAGTTCGCTCATTGTTCGGCTTAGCGCCGCCCTTGATGGCATCAAGACGGGCCTTCCACGACAAAACAGCGGCCATACCAGCATCGAATTTCAGATGCATCTTGCCGTCC
Source organism: Glutamicibacter sp. AOP12-B1-11 (assembly GCF_052379245.1). Classification (NCBI taxonomy): domain Bacteria; kingdom Bacillati; phylum Actinomycetota; class Actinomycetes; order Micrococcales; family Micrococcaceae; genus Glutamicibacter; species Glutamicibacter sp. AOP12-B1-11. The sequence goes on from NZ_JBQSYL010000012.1 coordinate 21,944, forward strand.
TGCTTCTGCATGACATAAAGCGGTTCGCCAAAGTCATCGAGCATGTTCAATTTCTTCTTGCCGGCGTTGCCAAGATGCCTCAAAAGGTCATCGTGAGCCGACACAACTTCGCCAGGCTTCCACAAAGTGTCCACTTCGCCACCAAACGAAATAGACCGTGCATCAATGGCTTCTTGGTACTCGCGCAGCGTGTACGCCATCATCGCGTGACGCTTGGTATAGAACTCTTCGACCTGATCCGGGTACTTCGCATACCAAGAGCCGATAGTTTCAGTCCAGTGAGGCGGGTCAGCATAGAGCTTGTAAACCCGGTAATAGGTCATCGCCCATTCGAACGTGGCGGTAACTTCACTCTCGGGCACTTCCCACTCATCTGCGAACTCTGGGCGCTCCCACAGGCCTATAAGCTCCTGCATGCCAGTATCAATATCAGTCGCGACAATCGCCGTAGAGTCACGGAAACGCGCACCGTCAAAGCCGAGAGACACAAACGCGCCCTTAGGGATGCGTCGCCCCGGCTTAGCCAGCCCATGCAGTTTGATCGAGTCAAAGAACATCGACCCAGAACGCCGCCAGCGGTTCAGCCAAACACGTTCAAGATACGCCGTATCAGCACGTGGACGATCCCACAGCTTGGCGATACTCTCGAACTGCCCAACGCCGAACTCGCCAACAGGCCCAGTAGCCTCGGACACCGCCGCAATGCGATTCTTCATCGCCTGCTCATGAGTGACTTCTTCAATGCCAGGAGCAGCAGGCCGCGGCATGAAATCCTTGTGCTCATCCCCCGCCCAGCGAGCAAAGAAGAACAAAGCCGGCGCTTCCATCTCGCCACGACTGATCAATTCAGCCTCAGCGCGAACGTCCTCTTCAATGGACATTTCGCCCGGTGCGCCAGCCGTTGACGTATAGAACGCCCACGGATCTTCCATTGGGCGCTTCGTCAAGTTCGCGCTCATCGTCTCGTGCGCAGCCCTAGCAGACGGAAGAATCAAACGGTGAGGCTCGTCAAAGTGCTGGAAAGTAGTCAGCGCGCCGTCGCGAGAACCCGGCGAGTTCGCCACGGGAACAGCCTTGCCGTCCTCGCGGCCACGCGAATCCAAACGAATAATGCGTTCAAGCGACGGATCAAAAAGGTGCGAGTCCGGCCCCTCTTCAATAACCGTCTTGAGCACACCGTAGGCAAGCTCTGAAACCTGCTCAGCGTTCACCGCCATCATAGGGATGTAGGGTTGCGCCACCGGTCGCCCAACAGGCTCCCCATAAGCGTCAAAACCGTCACACCTAACAGGTGCCTCAGGATGTAGCTCGCAAAAAGCGACCCAAGCCGCTTTCTCCGTCTTCGCCATACCCTTACGCCACTCAATAGCGCCACGGGAGAAACGGCGACGACCCTCCAAGCGATGCCCCTGCGGATAAATCTCGTAAAGCCGGTACAAGGCACCAACGAATTCATCATCAAGCTTTGCCGGCAGACCCTTCAACGAGCCAGGGCCGAACACGCAACGCTCTTCAATGAACTGAGCCACAGCAGGGCCAAGCGTCGGAAAGCTCAAGTCCAGTGGCGGCACAATCAAAACCGCCACCAGGCATCACCCCATAAGCTTCAACCGAGGATCGTCACCATCGGGCTTTCGAACACCAGAACGCCGGCGCTCTTTGCGATCCTCCGCTTCATCCGCTGCGGCAAACTGAATCTTCAAACGAGCGCGGTCTTCGGGAGTCGCCCCGAACTTCGCCACACGCAACCGAAGCTCACCAGCAAGCTTTGTGTCACCGCTCCAAAACTTCGCATGAAGCAATGCGGTATCCATAAGCTCAGACCAGTCAGTAGACGTGAATTCGTCAGCCAACGGAGAATCAGCCCACATCTGCCACCATTCACGAGTGCGCGCCGGCCAATCGAAAGATTGATAGGTCATTTCCCCATCAATTTCGATCTGAACGTCAAAATCAGGAAGCCCCGGCTGCTCAACAGGCTCAGCCGTAATGATTCGCATATCGGCACTGCCACGCCCGCTACCGCGCCCGCCTCGTCCAGTTGGAGCAGGTCCACGACCAGCCATGACAATCACCTCAAACTCTAAAAATTTTCCCGGTCACCGCGATATAGCGGCCAGATGTGTAGCGCTCTATGTTTCGGTCGCCACGAATCTTCGTGCCCGGCCCCTCGGGCGCTTCAACGAAGATGTGAACGCCCTCGCCTGACTGCGAGACTTCCATGAACAAGACAGGCTCAGGGATCGACTTGATGAACTCGGCAACCCAAAGGTCAGCAACGCCATCCGTGAAGCAATGATCCAAGTCGTAACAGCCGATACCATCACCGAGAGCGAACCCCAGGCCAACGCCTGCAGCTGATTCCAAAGCATCCGAATATGATGCCCAAGTGCTCGAATCGGTAGACGATGCCGCCTTGCCGCGGACAGTGAGCGGACGTTTCAACGCACTGCGACGCATCCAGCGATCGCGTGAAGTCATCTCGGCCGGAAGGTTGGAACGCTTCAACTTGCGACGGTAGTAAGTGCCGCATTTCTGCGAGCAAAACTTAGCACCCCGCCGCGGCAGGTTCATTGGCCCATCGCAGTACAGGCAAACCCTTGTTTCCATACCTCAATTTTACCATGAAGTGTACGCGATAAACCCCGGAATCATGCGGATTATGGGCACATTCAAGAATCAAAGAAGCCACAGGAACCGATCTAACAAAACCGGGTCACAAATGAACCTCAAAAGCTCAAAAAGCCGTCAAATCAAGCCCTGCAAGCGCAGGAGGCCAAAACTCCCAGACTGTCGCAGAACAAAATGAACAGCACCTCTACGGCAAGCCGATGCCGCCCCCGGGGAGGGGGATGGAGGCCTACCCTGCACTGAAAACAACCCGAACCTGTGGATAACTATGCTCATTCGGGTTTGGGTATGCGCCGGATCTTGCGTCGTGCCTCTATTGACTCTTGCTGTGTCTTTTGTTTGTGGCATGGTTCGCATGCGCCTTGTCCGTTGTCCACGTCGTACTGTCCACCGCCAGCTTTCACGTTGATGATGTGGTCGGCTTGTGTGGCTCGGTGTGTGCATCCGGGTAGCTTGAGTTGGCACATGCCTTTGGCTTGCTTGAGTACGTCTTTGCGCCATGCTTGGTGCTGTGCTCCGGCTGCGTGTGATCGTCCTGTCCAGCCGTGCACGGTGTGGTCAGTGCAGTAGCGGGTGTGGGTGATCCGGTTTTCGCATCCTGACCATGAGCATTTGCGGGGGGCACGGGGTATCGGAATCACCTTCCCAATTATCTTGAAGGAGATTCAACTTCGACGGTTATTTGCGTGTATCCGTTGCTTGTTGGCTCGGCCTTGACTTTAAAATTTTGGGGATCTTGCAAGTAGTCATCGGAGAGTTGGACACCAGCGTGACTTGCCTGAATTTGAGCGGTTCTCAAAGCTAGTACGACTGCTAAGTTCAGGTCGGAACCTTCGTTTGATGCGCTGGCCGCTGTACCTGTAAATTTCGACATACTCATATGCTCACATGCAATGAGTCTGCGCGCTACCCGCCAATGTTGTGCTGGCTGACTGCACGCATCTGACCAAACGATTGTTAGGTGTGTTCCGGCAGCGGGGCGGGTTTCCCGTTAGGAGGTCGGTGCGCCCAGTTTGTGCCCTGGCTTGCTTCTACGGCGCTCATGGGGGGCGGGTTAGTGAGTCTGACCGTGATGATCCTCGACGATTGGTTTTCCGACCGAACTCAATAGAGCGGGGGCATCACTTTGGTGTCCCTGACTGAGACTTTTGAGAACACATTTTTGATCTAACTGCGCCTGCATATGCCAATAGACCAGCTAGAAATTGTGGCTTGTCAGTCGAGGATAAGCCATGTTTTTGTTTCTCACTCGGTCGCGGATAGACGGTCTTGCCGTCCTTGTCCAGAAACACAATGGTGAAGTACTCAATCTCCGTCGCGTGGACGATAACCTTGTCTGCCCCGCGAAGAAGCTTAAATTCCTCGTCGATCTGGGCTCTCCAGATAGGGCTCCTGAGAATCAGCGACTTATCTTGTGTATCCTCAATCAAAGGATTCCAGGATGCGAGCGGACCGCGAATTCGAGTACCTGACTTCAGCGTTATCGACGAGTGACGGATCAACGTCTCGTGTTCAGTTGTACTGAACTTATTATTCTCTATGTCACGGCTCAGCGCGTGAGTCCAGCTAGACTCGACGGCCAGATCAGTGTCACGGGTCCATCTGTCTCGAAGATTCTCCCAGAGACCTTTGTTAGCCGCGATCATTGCGAAGAGAGTTGATACGAATAGATATACGAGTAACGCAGTAGCAACATATAGAGGATACGTTGTAAACAATCCCATTGGATCCCGCAAGAACCTAGCGAGCAAACGGTCCCATTCAACAACTAGAGATGTTGCAACCAATGAAATAGACATAGTTATGCCCAGCATTACCAAACTTACTATGAGAACTGTGCCAGTTTCTCTGAATACCGACTCTCGTGCTTTGGCATTTTTTCGCTCGGCCTCGTAGACGTATGCAAGTCCAGGAACGAGCAATAACGCGTAAACAAGGACGGAAGCTAAAGTTGTTGGCATAATGTCATTATCTACTGAATGAAGAGGATTGGTTATCAGATGACAAACGAACCGAATGAACCGCAGACAAAAATAACAGAGATAATGCACGAAAGTGCTTTTGGACTAATGTCGCTTCCGACCACAGACCAATCGAATCTGGTGGAACTTGATGAGATCTACGGAGATGATGAATAAGCTGCGCGACGTAGTCGACATTCCGGTCTCGATCCCATTGTTCTGATTCAAACACGGAACCTACCGCTTACAAGGCGGTTGCTCTGCCGTTGAGCTACAAGGGCGTTAACGCAAGAAAGGCGATCACCTTCAAACAGTGATCGCCTTTCTCGCATAAAAATAAGCCCCCACATTGTGAGAGCTTCGAGGGAGATACAGTTTTCCCCTAGAAATGAATCTATCAGATGTTGTTGGTTATTCGCGAATTTTTTGGTGCGTGGCGAGCAGATCGATTGGGAAGTAGAGCCGGCGTTCTTTGATGCCGGTTCCGATTCGGTCTAGCACGTATCGGAGTTGGTGGCGGTTTACCCAGTTTTTGAAGGTGATTGTTGAGACTTTCACGCCTGTTTGTGTTTGGAGGGTTTCGCGGGCTTCTCTCGGTGGCATTGGTGTTTCTCGGAAGTATTGTTTCCTTTCTGCGCGTAGTTGGTTGAGGTCGTAGTGTGCCCCGCAGTTGGGGCAATCGGTGGTTTCGGCATCTGGGGCTGCTCTGAGCTCTTCACCGCATTCGGTTTCAACGCTGTCGTCGGTGAGCCATGTTGCTGTGCAGTTGCCGTAGACGTGTTTTTCCATGGGGTTATCTATGGCGTGTTCGGCTTTGGCGAGTAGTTCCAGCAGCATGGGCAGGAATTTGCCGGCGTATTTGTCTTTTGCGAGGGTCTTCGCGTTGAGTGGCAGGGTTTCGCCTTGTGTTGTGATTTCTACCCATACGCGCAGGGCTCCCCTGACTTCGAGTGCTCCGACGCGAACGGGCATGACTGGCTCGGTGCTCATGCCGTCGCCGCCTTCGCGGTTGCGTGGGGCGGTTGCGTCGAGTCGTGCCATGGTGGTGAATAGTTCGTCCATCATGTCGGGTACTTTGTCGAGCCAGGCTTGCAGGTCGCTTATGCATTGTCCGCATAGGTAGAGGTTGGTGGGGTTTGCGCAGTCCTCTCCGGTGCACTCGGTCATTCTTTGTCCTTCCATGCATCACTTTCGAATTTTGCGCCCATTTTGAGCATTCCGACGCGGATTATTCCGGTCGTATTGGTACTTGTGACGCATTTGAGCGAGTCTTGCAGGTCGCCGTCTTCGTCGTGATAGACGGTTCGGGTGAGGATAACTACGTCTGTTGCGTGTTCGCCCGGGTCGAGGTTGAACAGGTCGATTTCGTGGCCGTAGACGTTGGCTTTTTCGAAGTCGCTCATTTTCCCGGCCCTACTAGCGCGTAGTCGGTCTTGCGTTGCGCTGCTTCCAGCTCGTTTGCTCGGGCAATTCCGATTTCAAAAGCGCTGAAAACTCCGGCAATAGCCGCGGCCATACCGTTGAGGCCTTTTCCTAGTTGGCGAAGTTGCCATGCGAGCGGTTTGAGCTCTCGACGGCGTGCGTCGGTCTGGCCAAGTGCTTTGCGCATGTAGAGCTTGGCGAGGTTTGGTTGCCCGGTTTCGATGGCTCGTCGGGCGCGGGTGATCAGTTCGTTGGTGCTCATTTGTCATGGCCTTTCGGGAGAGTTGCGTAATGGTTCATCGCGCTACGCAAGTTCGCGGTCACTTGCTTCACCGCATCGACTGATTCGAGATGCATGTCAACGAGCTTCCAACCGATTCTTGTTAGCGCCTGTTGCTGATCAGTGCTCATTTGGGGTTGCCTCCTGCGATTTTCTTGGCGTTTTCGATTGCGTTGCGGGTGCTGTCAAGGCTGTGTTCGATATGCGGTTCACTCGTGCTGATGGTGTAGCTGTTCAGGTGCCGAACGGTTAGTGTCCTGTCCGTGAAGATCGGGCGCGGCGTGTCACTTCCGAACGTGGTTTCATATTCGGTATCGCTTTCAAGTTCGACCTCGATTCCGGGGCTGTCGCTGAATAGCATGAAGCGTTCCCCGTCTTCCATCTCGACGGGTAAACCAATGCGCTTGATACGTCGCGGGTCGTGGATCATGCGGTTGGCTCCGTCCAGGTTGCTTTGATTGTGGTCGCTCGGTAGCCAGATTCGCGGGGGTCGCGTCGGTCGCCTCGTTGCTCGTTGAAGCTGATTTCAGCGCCATCGGGAACGCCGTTTAGGAACTCTTGCATTTCGGTGACTGTGAGTTTGCCGGTTACGGTCATTGAGGCGCTGCGGGTGATGTTTGCCATTTGGGGTTATTGCCTTTCGGTTGATCGGGTGCGTGATTGTGCAGTCGTTGAATGCTTGCCGGGCGAATTCGCGCATCATGCGTTCGGCGGTTAGTAGTTCGCCGATGATGCTGTAGATGTGGATCACGGTTTGCGCCCGTTGTGAATGAGTGGCTTACTTCCGAAGCGGTATTGGCCGGGGAACATGAGCTTGAGCATTGCGCGACGCTGCCGTTTGGTATGGGTGAATCTCGTTTCGAAACTTGCCGTGGTGGATAGGGTGCGAAGCGTTTCGCACGTCCATTCGGCGATCAGCTCGTTTTCGTCTTCTGATGGGATGCTGATCCAGTCGGTGGCGAAGTATCCGGTTTCTGATCCTTCAATGAAGAACACGAGTTGCTGTTTTTCACGTGCCAGCTGGTCGTAGATTGGGGTGTTGGTCATGGCTTGTCCTTGTACTTTGTTTCACAAGGTTTTGCGCTTGTGCCGTTTGCGATCTGTTTCGCCAAGTCATTGACGAGATTTTGCATGTCGCGACGGTGCCTGTTTTCCTTGCACGCTTCCCAGATCCAGTAAGCGAGGAAGGGCGCGAGAATACCGATGGCCCATAGGTTGATCGCTTGCTGCTTTTGCACGTAGACGGTGAAGTTCATGCCCACGCTGACTGCGATCAAGACGATATTAAAAACGGTGAGTGGTTTCATGCGGCTACCTCCCGGATCGTACGTCCGTGGATCGCCCTGATTTGGGCTAGTGCGTCTTCGTAGCGCTCGTATTCTCCGATCAACTGCCCGTCGCGGTAGCTAATTTCCCAGTAACCGCGTGCTGAGCGTCGGCAGATGAATAACGGGGTCATCGGGTCATCCATTCAATTAGTCGGTAGATGCCTAGGCCGTCCGCGATGATGCGCCCTAGGTCGTGGAAGGCACGGTGTAGCTCCAACCGCGATTGGTAGAGGCATGGCGGTTCGGTTACGGTCGGCCAGTCGCATGAGCACGGGGTCACTTTGCGGCCTCGTAAGTAGCCTCGAAAATGTCAGGCTTGCACGGGTAGAACTCACCCGCGATTCCCTTGATGATCCAGTCGCCAATGTCTGCATACATGGTGCCTTCAAGCGTGTGGATTATTGGGTGAGAGTCGAACCTGCTCATCACGACCGGGATTACCGCGTCTTCGGGGATCCCTTGTGATGCCCATTCGCAAATATCAGAATGAGTTCGAATATCATCGCGAACCTGCATCGCTTCGATGGTGATGGGCTTTTTGCGGAACTTCATTGGAGTGTTCATGGCTTCCTTCTTTCGTTTTTGGGCATAAAAAAAGCCCCGGTGTGGGGCTTGAATTTTGGGCAAGAAAAAACCGCCCCAGGAGGCGGTAAATTCGATTATTCCTGTGCGTTCCTCTGAGCTATCCGTAGATGAGCCTCGAAATATTTTTCCACTCTCTTCGCGAGCCTTCCTAAATGCCCCATTGATTCGGACGGGGTCCAGGTGGAATCGTAATAGTTGATTAGCGCTCTACCCGCTGCCGCCGTCACATCTATTAGTTCACTCCGAGACTCAGGATTATTTCTATTCCATTCGTCGAGTTCTCCGTGTTGATACTGAGGTCTCCCGTTCGTGTCCCTCTTCGGGTTTTGATGCTCGTTGACGATTCGGGCGACTTGCATAAGACCGTCCATTACCTTCGAAAACGCTTTTGCCACATCAGGATTTGATTGCCTCAAGTATACGAAGTACTTCTGCAATGCAAATATCAGTCTTGCGGTCGCTTCCTCGAACGCTATAGTGCCCTCAGTCACCTGATCTGCAAAAGCGAACATAAGCTCTGGCAGTATCTCAAAACGCTCAAGTTCCTTGATGCGTAGATCGCGCTTCATCGCCAGAGCATCCGCTCGCTCTGCTATAGCAATTGCGTCTCCTCGCGCTTTTGCGGCATCTGCTCTTGCTAATCTTGAAGTCTCTTTCGCATGCCACGATTGCCACAATGCCACGGCGACTGCGCCAAGGGTTCCAACCGCAGCAACTGCGCCAATTACCATGTCCGGATTCGATAGAAATTCTGTCCATCTTTCTTGTGCATCTGGAACTTCGCAGTTGAACGTTGTAACGACATTACCGAATTGTGCGGCAAAATTTTCCGGTCGAGCAACTTGCACACACGATACTGAACCTGCGATAACCATGCCCTGATTCTATGGCTCAGCGACGCGAGTCCTAAATTGCTTACGAATCGATAGGAAGCATGGCTTTGCGGAGAAGAACCACACGAAGGTGGTTTGGTGGTTAGGTCCAGCATGGACCAACGTCTGACAGGGTGCCTCCGTTCTCAGGAAATCTTTCGTATGTTCGCCCTAGCGAGTCTTCGAATCCGATTTGAATTGATTTGATTTCGGCTTGCTTCAGTACGCATTCATCATTCTTGAGCGCTGTATCAATCGTTGTTCGTGGTCGCATGATTTCTATGTTCCATTCGCCATCGGCGGGCAGGTATTCACTACGTACAACGACTTTGTAAATTGCATCATCTGACGCGTTCTCGACAAATATCCGAGGTTTGTTCGTTCCGCTATCAACAGCCATCCATGCGATCACTCTGGAAGCTTGTCGGTACCTTTCATCGTTAGCATGCAAATCAGCCATCGAGTTGGCTTCTCTTGCTAATTCGATAGCCTGTTCAGCCGTCTTGTTGGCCTTCTTAGTCTGGGCGATAGCTTGTCCAGCAGTCTTGTTTGCTTCCCTGGTCTGGTATAGCGCGACGCCCACTGCGCAAAGTGTCGCGAAGGCTGCTACGGCTTGCCAAAGCAACGGCCAAAAATCTGACTTTTCAGGAATATTGCAGTTCAACTGTAGTTGGCCCACCTGGGTTGCTAATTCGCCAAGACAAGTTACAGATTGCGATGTAATCATGCGTTGATTCTAAGTTCTTTCCTGTATTGGTTCGAATGTGAACTCTATGCGTTGTGATCAGAGTGCATCTACGCTGATCATTGCGCCTGGGGTGTCGCCTATCGCGTATCGTTTGAAAGTTTCGACTTCCACTACTTGGGAATCGTCGCGGTAGATTCCGGCAGCGGTTAGCCCGTCGAGGATCGCTCGCAGCAGCTTGTCCACGTCCGGTTTGGTGATGTGGTGTTCTGGCGCTGATGGTTTCAGCTTGCCGGCGTTGCGTCCGGTTCCGTAGTGGCCTTTGGGGCGCGAGAATCTGAATATCACTTCGACACGCACCGCGCCGGCGTATGGTGTGAATCCTTTCGGTTTAGCACGGCGGGCTTGATGGGTGACGAGTGTTCGCCAGGGTTGTAGTGCTTTCGATGACTCAACTTGATTCGTTTTGCCGGTCAGCTTCCCGTTCTTCCTGACCGGCATCGCCGTTTTGGATCCTTGAGGGGCAGACACTCCGGGCACGTGGAAAGCGATCATGCGGCGATCAGGCTTTCTACTGCGATGGTGCCGAGGTCTCGGGCTGCCGGCGGGGTGACGCTGTTGCCGGCTACGAAAAAGGTTTTCACTTTTCAGCTCCTAAATTAGTGCTTATCTGAGACAGTCGTTTGGCAACTGTTTCGCAATATCGTTCTTCGAGCTCGATTCCGATAGCTCGCCGGCTCAAGTTCTTCGCAGCCACGAGAGTTGCGCCGGCACCAGCGAACGGGTCCGCAATCACACCGGGAGGGCACCGCATTATTAGTGCCTCCATGAGCTCAACTGGCTTCGGTGTTGGGTGTCCTGTCCGGTTGGCCTCTCCGTTTCGCCCGCTGCTCTTGTTCGGCATAGGGATAACCGAGCCTTGGCGTTTATGACCAGTGTCCGAAACATTCCAGCCATGCCCTATTAGGTGGATATCCTCATGTGCTGGCCCCCACGGAATTCTGAGGTCGCCCATGCCTGGGCTGCCTTTCTTCCACCAAATGAGGCGCTGCCGCTCGCCTTCGGGGGCCTCGACTGACCATCTGCCGAAAAGAAGGCCCGGTTTGCTCTGGCCTTCGTTTCGCCATTTCTTGAGCATTTGGTTTCGCAGGTCTGCCGTCTTGTCGCCATGAATCTTGGCGAGTTTCCGTTTCCTGTGTCCTGATTGGTAATCCATCCCGTAGGGAGGATCTGTGACTAGCACGTCGGCGTTGACCCATAGTTCTGATAGTTCTAGACAGTTTCCGTGGTAGAGGGTCACGTGCTGGTCTTGGTAGTACGGTGTTGGGATATTTACTCCTGAGAATTGGAAGAGCCACCGACATGTTTGGGCATGTTGGTGGCTCGTTGGTATTGATTGACTTATGAATATTGGTTTTCTAATTCCGTGGCCGCTGAATGCGGATCTGACCACCTACTGGAACTTATGGGCATCTATTGCTACTGCAATTGGCACTTTCTTACTCGCTTGGTTCGCCTGGCTGGCGTGGACCTCTGCCAAAGCGACCCTTCATGGGCAGCAGAATGCAGTTGAGATGGCGGCGCTCGGTGAGTACGTACGTGCGTTGAATACAATGCAACATTTGTCGCAGTCTGTTCCCGCAGCATTCTTGCCCCCACCGCATGCGCAGAACACTCCGGCAACAGAAAATGCATTTCGTGTTGGCGCATACCGCACCTACGTAAATTCGCTTTGCAACGATGTTGAAATAACGGGTCTCATGTGGCGTATCCACCACTCAGATCTAAACACCTTGGTGAGCGAGTTTGAGATTTCAGAGGCATCGCTTCGTGAAGCTCAAAACAAGAGATTGGGGCTTGAAAAGTCTCTGGCGAATCGTCAGGAACGCTTGAATGCCAAATTCGGTGGTCAGCTGAAGCAATGTGCGTTGTGGTGGCAGCAACGGGAGTTCGAGGAAAAAGTCATTCTTGTTTTGCTCGATGGTTGGCATGAAGAATTCGTCAAGCTATCGCCGGCAAAACTCATGTCCGGGCGAAGCGCCAATCCGTCGGCGGCGGAGACGGAAGACCCTGACTAAGTCTCTTTCCTCGTAGTCTTTCAGGACGCTCACCCAGCAGTATGTCGGCTTGGCACGCCTTGCAATTGTGCGCGTCTTGCCCGGCGTGGTCTTCACACGGTGGCATCTTCACTTTCATGTGTGTGGAGTTGCTTGGTGCTGTTGCATCCCAGTGCTTGCCGGTGACGGTGTACAGGTTCGGGGTTCGTTTCAGATACCCTCCGTTTGGCTCTGTCATCGTCGCGTAGTGTGCTGCGGCTCTGAGTGCGTGCTCGAAGTCGTGGGCGGGTATCCCGTCGCCTTGGTTGGCTTCTTGAAGGATCTTGTCTACGGGGTTGTTTGACCAGTCGGGGCGCATGAGCTTGATGATTTGGACTAGCCGTTGCCATTGCGTTATGGTGAGTATCATTTTTTGTTTTCCTCCTATCTAAAAATGGCGGCGATCGATTTGAAGCCTCGCGTTAAGTACTTGACGATCGCCGCTTTTCTTCATTGGCACATTAAAAAGATGACCAAAAACTAACTGAGGATTCGACGCGACGTAAGTAGTTAATGGTGTTGGTGTTGGTGTTGGTGTTGGTGCCACTTTTTGCTAGACGTTTGCTACGTGGTTTGCTACTAGTTCTGCTGTATCACCTGCTAGACGTTTGCTAGGCTTGCGGGTTCTCGCACCAGTAGCACCCAGGCTTCACGATCCCTTGATTTGTATGGTTTTTCGTGTGCCCACCAAGCGCCCCAGCAGCAGATTTGTTCGACTTGTGTTGCAGGATTTCCTTCTTCGACTTCTGGTGCTTCAAGTAGTCATGCATCGCGTAGTCGTCGCCCTTTTTGTCTACCCAGCCGACTTTGAGAAGCTGCTCCTGCACCTTGGGTGGATACTCTTCGAACACCCAAGAGTCCACGTGGCCATCTGTCATGAACTCATTGCAATGTGCCCAAAGCTCCAACAAAGTCACGCGGGCTTCAAAGTTGAGTCGCCGGAACTTTGGGTGTCGAAAGAGTTCGTTAGTGACCGCGATGTATGGTCGCGTATCTCTGGACACTTAGTAGCTCCTATTGGTTTGGTAGTCGGATTGGCATGAGCAAATAGCGGCTACTTCCATCCCCTGGCTCTATCGTCAACGGCTTCGGGCCCGCCGGCGAAAGCTTCACCTGATCTGTGTCGATGGATCGTAGAACGGTCAGGAAGAAGCTTGGGTTCACTGCGAGAATGAACTCTTCATAAGAGTCCGTCTCAACGGCGACGGTTGATGTTCCATCGCTACCGCCAGCGTCGAGCATGATCATTGAATCTTTTGCGGTGAGGCGCACAGGTGTATTTCGTTCAGCCATAACGCTCACCGCGTCAACGGCGGCTATCAGCTCTTTGCGGTCGATGGTGTGAGTGTCGGTGCTGGCGTTGGTGAAGAGTGCCCGAACCTTTGGGTAGTCGCCGCTCAGTAGGCTAATGCTGCTTGTGTACGCTCCGGAGGTGACGCCGATCCGTGATGCTTCGCCGTCGTCCATGCTGATTTGCAGGGTGGTGTGGCCAGCGATGGTTTTGGATATGGTTTTGAGCCAGTCCGTTGAGACCGTGACGGCCACTTTCATTTCAGCGGACGGTTCCCAGTCGGTGTAGTCCGTGCCGATCTTGTACCGGTCGGTGGCCATGCCGTCGATCCGCTCCCCTAGTTCGAGATGGATACTTTTCAATACGGGCAGCGCTTCGTCGGTGGATGCACAACCTTCGAGCGCATGGATTAGCGTGGAGAAGTCGCTCCCGTCGATTGAACCGATTTCTTCGGGGTTGCCGTTGAGGTTCTTCGGGTATTCATCCGCGGGCATGATCGGCATTTCGAACTTCATTGAGCCTTGGGATAGGTAGGCTCGGTCTGATTCCACGCGAACGATGACGCTCTTTTTGGATTTGAACTTGTTCACTACCTGGCCGAGCATCTGGGCGTAAAGGAGCGCGCAACCTTCCTGTTCAATGTCTGCTGAAACGGACACCCGAGAGAAGCGCAGGTAGTCAGATCCGCTGGCTTGCAGCTGATCTGACCGGGCTTCAAGGTAGACGGCGCTCATGATGGGAGATGTGGGGCGTGCAGCGATGGCTGTTTGTGCGAACCGTACGGCTTCTTTGAGGTCTGCGGGGTCAATGCTGAGCTTCATTGTCTTGTCCTATTCGTGGTCGATGGTGGGAACGATGAGCGAGATTTCTAGTCCGGTTTGGGTTATGTCGTGGTCGATGGTGACGCTGAAATGTTTGCCGGATTCGCTCGGTCGCAGTTGGTGGCCAGCCAGTTTGAGTTTGAAGATTGCTGATTGCCGTTGTGCTTCGTTTTTGAAGTAGAGGCAGACATGCAAGGGCACGTCTTGGTATTCGCGCCCTGGTAGTTCGTCGGCTTCGAGAATGGCGGCAAGCTTGCGGAGTGCGTCGGCTTGCTGTTGAGGGTTGGTCATCGTCGGGTTCCTTTTAGGTAGATGGGGCGGCCTTGGTAGCCGATACCGTTGCGGTCGCTCATGGCCCGTCCGATGGCTTGTTCGGCTACTGGGTCGCGGTAGAGTGCGCGCCCAGATTTTTGTTTCTGTTCTGCCCTGGAGTGGCACTTGCAGGATGCAGACCGGCAGAACATGTGCGGTGCTCTGCCTTTGCAAAGTGAGCAGCATGGCGGGGTGTCGGTCGTCATTTGGTCACCATGCGCACTTTCTGGCGGCGTTTGTCTTTGTTGTGCAGGTTTGCCAGTCGAGCTTGTCTTGGAATGCTTTAGCGCTCCGAAGATTTTCTTCATGGGATGGCCGCGGCGTGATGACTTTCCGCTTAGTTGGCACGTTAGTTCGCCTCCAAGATGTGTTCGTTGATGAGGTCTGGCCGGAAGCTGAACCAATCGGCTATGAGCACGTTGTGTTCGTCGTAGACGGTCACGTAAGGCATTTCTGCCGGGGTGTTGAGTTCTTCTGCTCTGGCTCGGATCGCGGCGGCTAGAGGCTCGTTCTCTTTGGTCGATGCGTCGATGGTCGCGTATGGGATTTTCGCGTCATCGAGCTTGCGTTTGGTGATCCGGCACTTCTGGCATGAGGTGGTGGTGAATACAGTTACGTTCATTTGGCGTTCATTCTTTCTTGTCGTTTACGAGACATGTATGCGCGATTTCTTGCGCGATGACACTCCAGGCATCGCCTATAAGTAGTCGTTCTTGTCTTGGTTATCCGGGTGTTTTCTGGGGTGAAAAGGTGACCGTGAGCGCACTCATCTCGGCGAGCGAATTCGGCAGTTGGGCCCACCCCGCGGAGTACGTTTTCTTTGATCGTCACCGGTTCAAGATGCGATGGATTCACGCAGTTTCTAACTCGACATAGATGGTCAAGCACAAGTCCTTGCGGTATCTCGCCCACTAGCTGCTCGTAGGCCAAGCGGTGCACTCTTAGGCAGGTGCCGTTGCTGCCGATAATCCCGTATCCGTCCAGGAGTGCTCCGGTCCAAAGCCAACAGGATTCGGTCACCTGTACCGATTTCCAAAGTCTTCCAAGAAGCGCTTTCAAAATAAGTTCCTTTGGGAATGGGTTGGGGCTGGCATTCGTAGTGAATGCCAGCCCCGTTTTGGGTAAAGAAAAACCGCCTCAGTGGGCGGTTAGTGGCTTAGTGGAAGCCGTGGCGCTTTCGGAACGCTTCGTGTTCCTGGTCAGCTTGCCGGCTGAATCGGACAACGGCGCGTCGTGCAATGGCACCGAGGGTCAAAGCGATGACTGCCCATAGGATGATTAGCCCGGCGACAACGCCGCCGATAGCGAAGATGATGTTGATATCCATTTTGGTTTTGCCTTTCGGGCATAAGAAAAGCCGATCTGATTAGACCGGCTTGGTTTGGCTGCTAAGTGCTTAGAATGGTGGTTCGTCTGTGCCTGGGTTGCCCCAACCGCCGCCACCCTGCTGTGGCTGACTTTGCGCGGGGTTACTGCCAGTGCTCCAAGGGTCATTGCTTGGCGCGTTCCAGCCTCCACCCTGCTGTGGCTGCTGTTGCGAGTTGGCCTGAGAGTTGTTGAAGCCGCCACCATTGCCTCGGCCCGCAGCGCCTTCGCCGTTGCCCCGCTGAGTGCGCATGACCTTAGCTGATGCGAATCGGAGTGACGGGCCAATTTCGTCAACTTCCAACTCCATGACCGTGCGCCGCTCGCCTTCCTTCGTATCGTAAGAGCGCGAACGTAGCCGCCCCTGAGCAATGACTCGCATGCCCTTGGTGAGCGTTTCGGCAACGTTCTCCGCGGCCTCACGCCACACGCTAGAACGTAGGAATAGTGCTTCCCCGTCCTTCCATTCGTTCGATTGCCGGTCGAACGTGCGCGGTGTCGATGCGATAGTGAAGTTTGCGACCGCCGCGCCGGCTGGCGTGAACCGCAATTCTGGATCCGCGGTCAGATTGCCAATGACTGTGATTACCGTTTCGCCGGCCATTTATTTCGCTCCTCCTAGTTCGTCGATGTATTCCATGATGTGTGCCGGCGCGCCCTGCTCATTCAGCCACGCCTTATATGCCGGGAGTTGCCCCTCGGTGGCCGCTTTCTCTGCATTGGCCTGAATGTCAGCGGGCACTTCTAGGGGCTGCTGGGCTGGCGCTTCGAGCTTCTGCACTGTGAACGGCTTGCGCTTGTGTCGCGCCACGTTCAATTTCTCCGTGAATGCCGATTCGATATGAGACATGGCAGAAATCTGGATACCGCCCACAGCTTCGCCTCCCCACGTAACCTCAGGGTCTCGGTAGAGCGTGATCCAGCGCCCTGCATACGCGTCACCGTCAACACCCCACGCCCTATCGTGAGTCAACAGCCGTAGCGCAGTCTTGGACGGCTTCCACGGCCTCCCCTGATGCCCTACAAGGTGCACCCAAATAGGCTGATCGACTCGCCCTTTGTCTTCGACGCGTTCAATCTGAAAGGTTTGTGGGCCGCCGATAAGATCGATCGCGTTCAGCTGGTCAGATTTTGCTTGGATTGCGTGCGATAAGTCCATGATTACTTCTCCTTTCCGAAGACGATTTGCTTGTCTTCTAGTTCTTCGAGTTGCCAGTAAGCCCAGTCGGGAAGCCGTGTTGTGGTGTGGTTCGGGTATCCTGGCCAGTTGCCTGACTCCGCGCATTCTTTGTAGATGCGTGATCCGCGATCAATCATCTGCTGCCCGAAGTCAAGCGCGTCCTCATCCAGCTCAGTGACGGAGACGAGATAGGGTGCGGTCTTTTCGACATTGACGAAAACGAACGGCAGTTTCTCGCCACCATTCACCGCTTGCACACCGTTTCGGTAATGGGCGGCTGACACGAAGTAGCCGTAGTTGAATGCGGTTTTGCCGAAGTCATCCGGGTTAGCGTCCACGGTGGTTTTCAAGTCCACGATCATGTTCGGGTGCAGAGCATCTGGGCGGCACTTGAACTTCATCCCGTCTTCTTCCCAGAAGAACGAGCGCTCCGGGATGTGGCCGGTGAACAGCTTCGAAGCCACAGGGTGATCCATGACTGATTTGTGCATGGCCTGCACTTCCACCCATTCCTTGGCGAGCAATGGTTGCTTGTTTTCCGCGATTGCTGCGGCTTTAGCTTCCTTCGCTGCTTTGGTGGTGTAATTCGGATATTCGAGTACCACGATGTTTGTGGTGTCGCCTTCCAGAATTAGGGAGTGCGCGGCGGTGCCGATGTTCCATGCATCCTTGAATACGTGATTCTCGGATTCATGCTTGTAGTGCGCCGGGGTTTTGAGTGCCAAGGTTTTCAGCGAGGTCGAGCCGAACCATTCCTTAGCCCCGTGATACTCGGCGTTGGTCATTCCGTCGTAGTCGTGGTTGGGCTTGATAACTCTTGGCACCGGTTTCGCCGTAACCTGGGTTGGCTTCGGTTCGGTAAACGTCTTGGATACGACTACGGGCGGTGTCTCCGCTTTCGGGGTGACCGCCCGTGCACCTGTCTTGATGATCATTTAGACCAGCTCGCCTTCTGCGAAGAAATACTCTTCCTCGCCCTTGTCTTCCTTGACCAATTCGATGAACACTTGGAAATTGGTTGCTTCGGCCATGGACTGCAGAATCTCCATGCCTTCCATATCGAGCACGTTGCCGTCACGAATGACGATGACGCGAATCTCTGGGTTGGTCGCCATGATCATCGCGCAGGACACGATCAGCTGTTCGCGACCTGATGCGCGGGAGAATGGCACGCCTTGGTACAGCACTCCTTCGTCATCGAAGGTGAGTCCTTCGATTGGCATTTCAGCTTGTGCGAGCCCGTCAGTTTTACGCTGGTCGAGCGCCTTGATCTGCTCGGTGAGGCCTTCGTACTGTGCGCGCAGTTCAAGTTTCCGTTGTGCTTGTTCGCGTACCTGGTTGTTCGCCCTGATAGCGGCGTTGGCATCCTCAGAGGTGTCGATCTGCACTCGCAAAGCGTCGAGGTCTGCGGAGAAGTCCGACATGTGCCCCAGAGACTCGGTGACGTTTGCCAGATGCTCTCGCGCCGCCGCTAACTGGCGTTCCAAATCCTGAACTTTAGACTGCGATTCGTTCAGGTCGGTTAGGTACTTATTGCGTTCCTGCTGGGCAGACTCAAGCTTTCGATATTCGCCGAGCAGTTCGGAAACGCTGGTTTCCTCGGCTGGGATGTTCGGGTCAGCGACTGGATCGCCGATAGCCTTACCCTGCTGACCAACAGCGAGCCGTTGCGCTTCCAAGCTCTTGCGTTCGGCATCCAGCTCGGCGGGCTTGAACGGCAGATCAACGATGCTCAGTAACGCTTGAAGCTGTTCCTTATCCCCCAGGCTGATGAACTTGCGTCCGTCGATGCCAAGCGAGCTGATACGTGCATCAAGATCTCGTTGACCGAACTTGTTACCGGCAGCATCCAAACCCTTGAGCGTGGTTCCCGATGGGGTGTACCCGCGGATCAGCGTCGAGCCGTCCGACAGTTTGATATCGATGGTTGCTTTGCCGTGGCCGTCCTTGATGGGGCGCTTGATGTTGCGCCCGTTGTGGCCGGTCAGTGCGGCTTCGAGTCCGTCATTGGTGGAGGTCTTTCCGGCACCGTTCTTGCCCGCGAGGACGATCAAGTTGCCGGATGGTTCAATCTTGGCGTAGCTGACTTTCTGAAAGTTCTTGAGAGTCGCTTCGGTGATCTGGGTACTCATGGTTTGTTCTCCTTGTTTTCGGTTTCGGGTATAGAAAAAGCCCCGCCTAATTTGGTGGGGCCGTGTCGTGTTTCGTGTGCGAGTCCGGTCATTCTCGCTTTTTCGAACCGGTTGTGCGCCGTGGCGGCTAGATGGTCGTAAACCTCAGCTTTCGCCTCGGCGCGGGCCTCGGACAGCCAGCGGTCAAAAGCTTCTGCTGAGTAAAACTGTTCATCGCTAACTCCGGGTGCCGGGTCAGTCCAGGCGGAACGTATCTGTTCGGTGGTCGGCGTATCGGGCACGTATTCCCCGCCGTGATATGCAGCCTCGTGCTTCTCATTAGCGCCCATTGGTTGGTTCCTCGTCTGCGTAGGGGTTGGTTTCGCACTCGTGGTCTTTGTCGAGTGCGCCGGATGCGCAAATTTCTCCCGCGTCGTAGCCGGCTTGCCATGCTTCGTAAGCGACGTAGCGGAGGTAGTCGAACCCTCGTTCGTGGTGGAGATTGGCCTGCTCACGCAACCATTCGGCGGGTTCTTCGATGATGGATTCCCAGTTGTCAATAACCGCTTGCCGTCCCGACTCTCCCTCCACGTGTGCGGCGCATTCGGCAATGCCGTGCGCTGTTTCGCATTCCTCCATCAGTTCAGCAAGTCCAACGATGACCGCGGCTTCCCGCTCCTGCATGCGCTTTTCCAGCACCTCGGCAACATGGGCGTAGTGTTTCAAGTAAGCGTCCGGCATGTCATTGGTTGCCCAACCGCATTTGCAGATCTGGCGCGCAGTAATGAACGAGAGGGTACGTTCATGCGCCACCAGGATTTCTTGGATGGTCACGGCTTCGCCTCCGGGCGGTGCAGGACGATGGCCGGGAGGTATCGCGCCATGATCGAGTTGGGGTAAGCGGCACCGTCGCCGGGCTGTTGCCAGGTCTTGTCCGTGCCATTGATGGAACTGAGCTCGAAGGGAACTGGCCTATCGAGGGGGCGCATCGTGAACATAGCAACAGTATTGAACGGCAACGCATCCAATTCCTCCACGCCGTTCAATACCGGCTGGGCGTTGGCGAGGTACGTTTCGATGATCGGCTTAGCGTTCTTCCAATGCAGGCCAAACGTCGCGGACTTTTCTTTCATCCAGCGTTCGGTCACTTCGATCGCGTCCGGGTTTAGCGGGGGCTGGTTAGTCATGGTCGCTCCTATCGTGGGTGTAAGCATCTGGGCAATCGGTGTACATGCAGATTTCACTCACTTCTCTGCCCTCATTCCTCGGGCGCGGCGGGCAACAGCGAGCCAACTCTGCTTTGATTTGCCAGGTTCCTTATCCCAGCTATCAATTGGGAGCGCGTCTCTGCCTTCCCAGAATGCGTTGAAGAAGAACAGCGCTTCGGCTTCCAGTTCGGCTTGCTCCTTGGCTTCGGCGGTCACCTCTTCATCTGAGAGGTATTCAAGCGCCTTTTCGGCTTGATGCGCGCTCATGACGTGGTGCGAGTTGGATGCCACCGACTCGCCACAAATGCACTTGTACGCCAAGCCGCCGCCAACCGACCGGCAGCGGCGATGCTCGCGCAATACCTTCGCGAGGCCTTCGTTAGTCGTGCTCATTAGTCACGCCCTAAGCGGTCGCTGAGCTCTTCGCCTTGCTCACGAAGCATTTCGATTAGCCCCGCGGGCGCATCGTGAAGATCGGCGCCATATATGCGGACGGCCGCCTGGTTGTTGCTTGCGAGCATTTGAACCAAAGTCTGCGTGCGAATCTCATACGCAACAGCAAGGTTTGACTCGGTGTTTCGGGTCAATTCGGAAAGGATCACCGTATCTTCGGTGATGCCGTTCTGGGCAATGAAGTCCTCATTGATCGTTACCGGGGATGCGATCTGCGGCCCCGCGAAAACGTGCGGGTTTCCTGGAAGATTCGCGCTCATGATTAGTTCTCCTTCTGGTGATTTTTCTTGCAAATGTTGTCGATCAAATCGAGCTGGAACCGGGTTAGTTCGCGCTGCTCTCGACGGTGCGCGCTGAGGGATGACTGGCAAAGTACGCAACCGGCATGCCCCGCACCCTTCGCCAAGCATCGGTAGCACTGACCGCGCCACGGTGGAATGATCCGCGTCAACCATCCGTCATAGTCCACTTGGCACGGCGCACAACGGCTCACTGCGGGCCGTCTTTCATGAACGTGATCCAGTGCGTATTCATGGCTTTGCCGGACATGTGCCCTATGAGTGGCTTCTGGTCAGTGAGCGCGAGAATTTCGCGAACCTTGATCTGCGTTTCGTTCCATTTGAAGATCAACACGCCGGACGGTTGAAGCACGCGGAAGCATTCAGCGAACGCGGCGCGCAAATCGTCCTGCCATGTCTCTTTCGTAAGTCGTCCATACTTTGCCGCCAGCCACGAATTAGGGCCAGCGTTCACAAGGTGCGGCGGGTCGAATACGACAACCCGAAACGATTCATCCGGGAACGGAAGGTCACGAAAATCTGTGTAGGCATCCGGGTTGATATTGAGCGCCCGCCCGTCACAAAGAACGTGTTCTTCGCTCCGAATATCACCGAAAAGCACGCGGTCATCTTCGGGATCGAAATAGAACATCCGGCTGCCTGATGCCGGGTCAAGAACTGGCGGTAAGCTCATAGCGCGCCCCCGATCATCGTTAGGCCGAGGATCGCGCCGACCAAAGCGCCGTAGCATGCGAGCGCGCCGCCAACCGTGAGAACTAAAACCCATGCCCACGCCTCCGGGGTCATCTGCTCCGTGTCGCTCATGCGTCTGCCCTTTCCTTCCGTGGCTCCCAAAGGATCAACCGCCCACCATTACGTGACTTCGTGCGCGACTTGCCATAGCTAACTTCGACCAATGAAAATTCGCTGATAGCGCGACGCATGGCCGCGCCGTACCAATTTGAATGCCTCGGCGAAGTGGCCAGGCGCTTACGAACGTCATCATTCGAAAACGGCTGCCCCTCCCCCACAAGCTCGGCAACAGTTCCCGCATGAGCTTCGAAAAAATCCTCTTTCGAAGTCTCAAAAAGCATCGGAACCGGCAAGCCCTTCACGCTAACCATTGAGGGTCTTCTTATACTTCATGGCCCTAAGCTCAGCCTTCACATGAGCGCGGGCACGACGCTTAGCGTTCTCAACGCACCGCGAAAAGAGGCGATGCCGGAAAACCCAGTTCGTGCCCTTGTGATCCTCGGCGACGTAGAAACGCATGCCAGCATCGACTAGGAACAATTCGAAAACTTCGTGATGCCGGGTCGGCCTGACGCTCACACGGGCGGTTCTCATATCACCGTGCACCACATAATCAAGCTTCGGTTCGGGCGGGGCTAGAATGGACATGTTGTGTTTTCCTTTCGAGGGATGCAAAAGGCCACCAGTTCGCACCTGGTGGCCTTGATTATTTGGGTAGGGTGTATGTGTGGATACAATCGCTCTGCTCATCTCGGCACTATCCCTCGGCGTAGCATTCGCAGCCGTAATATTTGCCGTCTGCTCCTCACGCTCGTCTGACAAGCTCGCCCAAAAGGCCATCGAGAAGGCGAACACTGCGAACCAGCTCAGCACGGACGCGAACATCATCGCCGAAGACAGTAAGCGCATCGCAATAGATTCCCGCGAAATAGGCAAAGAAGCGCTGACGGTCGCACAACGGGCCGATCTGCGCCAAAGCGACACGAGCAACATTCACTGGGAATGCGACTGGGAAGAGCCAGGCATCTACGTCATAACCAACAGGGGAGACGACGAAGCGCGGGACGTTCGAATCATCCTGACAGTCGATGAGGAAAAGATCCGCTCCGACCATAAAACGATCCCCGGCGGCAGCAACGTCAAGATCGAATGTCCGCAAGCCCGAGCCACCTACCTCCGGGAGATACGCGCTCATCGGGCGAAGATACGGGATTATCAAACCAACCCCCTCCGGAACCGCATGTACATCTCCGAGCCGACCACGTTCGAGTACCAGCTCCACAGCATCCACGAAAGGATCGACTGGTCCACTCAAGCGGGAAACGCGAGAGTGCACGATGAAAGCTACCCGATGGGCTATCTCGGAGATTTCGACTAGGCTCATACTTGCTCCTTATTGGGTAAACGAAAGGCCACTAGTTAGAGCTAGTGGCCTTACTTATTGGGGTTGGTCTCTAGCTGAACTAGACGCACGGAAGTCCGCAACCGATGCCAGCTTCCCGCTCGTAAAAGCAGTTCGGGCAGATGATCCAGCGGACTTCCCGATCATCGGCGGGAGGGCTCTTGTTGGTCTCTGTGGTGTGCACGATCTCGCTCATGCAGCCATCAACCTTCTCTCTACTGACCTATGGTGATCGCACTCTTTCGGGTCCATCAAGTGCGCTACAGCCGTTTCGCCGGTCGGATCAGTGAACTCGCGCTGGTAAGCAAGCGCCAAGAACTCAGCAACTTCAACCGCTTTGTCGGCGCGATCGTTGAACGCACGCTCAAGCCGGCGTGCAGTTTTCTTCATCTCTGAAAACGTCGAACTAACGCCGTTGATCGCGTTATAACGAGCAAGTTCAGTGAGGAAGCCCGGCTTCGGGTTGTTTTTGGGCATGACAAATAGTCCTTTACTTTCCGCAAACAACACGGAAGGGAGGGTTCGAAAGATACTGCGGGATGTTTGCCCAGAATCGGGCGGGGGTGCCGGCTACTTCACAGCGGGTCGTTCGGTGGTGCTAGTTAGTCTGGCTTCTCGGTTGGAAGGCTTAGCAGCCAGTCTTTGAGGTCTTCGGCGAGGATGACGCATTTTGAGTTTGCGTACCTGCCGATGATGTTTCCATCTGCCATATGGTTCTGGATAGTTCGGACGCTGTACCCGGTGGCTTCTGCTGATTCCTGCAAGCTATAAGAAAGCTTGTCCTTTTTGATCAGCGATTCCTTGGCGGTCATGCTGCTTGAACCTCTTCGCTTACTTCGTAAATCTCGAAGGCTTCGCCGAGGCCGAGACCGAAGGTAGTGCAAAGTGCGGCCATGAACTTAGCCGATGGCTGGTCTCCGCTTTTGATTCGGTCAATAGTTGCTCGGCTAACGTTGAGTAGTCGAGCCATTGCGTCATCGGAGGTAAGCCCCGAGAACTTTCGAAGGCGGTCTAGGAGTCCTTCTTTTATTCGAATCTGTTCGCTCATGTCTAAAACCCTTAAGTTGTAGCGTTTTTGTTTGCCGATGTATCGAGTGTGGCACAGTTTCTAGCGATATTGCAACACTGTAACTCGAATCCGCTACAGCTAGTGTTCGAATAATGATTCATCGTTTCGCGCTGATATGCGTCAATAGGGTTGCATATGTAGCAAAAATGCAACATAATTAATTTCATGGACACCAACATCTCAGAATGGCTTGAGCGCAAAACCGGCGACACTAAGCGTCAGATGGCGTTGAAGCTCGGACAGACACCGAGCACGTTCAACCGCAACATCGAATCAGCCGAAGTAATTGTGGCCGTATGCCGTGCCTACGGAATCAACCCCGTACAAGGACTCATCGAAGCCCAGATAGTTCAGGCCTTCGAGGTGGATGCCGCATCGGCTGATACCGACTTGCGGAATGCATCCGAAGTATCACTTTTAGAAGAAGTTCTTCGACGCGCAGTAGGAAGAACCAACATCTCAGAAATACCAAAGCTTCAACTACTCGATGATGACCCCGACTACTCTCAAATGTCCGACGAGGATGTTAGAAAGAATCGGTACGACCTTGCAGCTAAAGAAGCTGACCCCAACATAGGATTTGACGATCTACCTCACGAACCTTGAGCAGCTAGCCCACGAAATGGGGGTGCGAGTACGCATGGCTCCACCCCCAGGCACCATGTGGGGAATCTACGAACACAAGCGCCGGCTGATCACTCTTCGGCCGCGCATGGGCCACGCGCAATTAGTCACTACGCTGGCCCACGAGCTCGGGCACGCTCATTACGGGCACACAGGCCATCAGCCTAAAACGGAGCGCCTAGCGGACAAATGGGCCGCAAGGCATTTGCTTACTGTGGATCTCATCAAAGAGCACTCTCGGGCAAGCATGGAAGCGCCAGCCATCGCAGCCAGCCTTGGAGTCCTGCCGACAGTGGTAAGAACGTTCCTCAATACACTGACTTTTGCGGAAAGCGTTGACCTCATGAACTACGCTGCCGAGCTCCACGCATAAAAAAAGACCCTTGCCAGATCCGAAGATCAGGCAAGGGTCTTGTTGAGTCTACTTATTGATGATCGTGTTCAATGCTTCCAGCGCTTTACGGGCCTGTTCAGGGTTGCTACGCGTCTTGTACGAGCGGGTCATATCAGCCTTGGAGTGTCCTACGATCTGCTGAATGATCGCTTCCTCAATGCCAGCGTCGTAGAGCAGGTCAATCACCGTGTGGCGAGCGCCGTGCAACGTGGAGCCAAGAGGAATTTTGGCATCCCCTAGCAGCGTGTGCCATTCGCGGCCAATCGCATCAGGGGCGCACGGCGTGCCGGCCTTGCGGGTGAATATGAGCCCTTCGCCCCTGTCTTGCATATGAAGCTTTAGGACTGAGCGCAAAGGCTCGACCAACGGCAGGATGCGCCAGCCGGAAGATGACTTAGGGCGGGTTAGATAGAAGTTGCCACCGAGGGGGCGCACCTCGTAATCTTCCTTGGCCTTATCAACATGTTCTTTCTTGAATGACTGCAACTGCCATGACGCATCGAGCAGGTTCTTCTCGAAGTCGATGCGGTCAGCTTCAATTCCTAGCACTTCTCCACGGCGCAAGCCGGTCAGTAAGTAAGTTGCCCACATAGCACCCATTGGGTGAGTTGCTATATAGGCGAGCAGCCGTTTAATTTCCGGCACACTCAAAGCGACGGCTTCGGTCGCCACTTCTCCAACTTTCGGAGCGCCGGACAGTTTCGCGGCGTTTACCAGCGCGTGTCCGTCATTTATCGCGGCATCAAGAACTTTGGCAAGTGTGCTGTGGGTATTGCGCATTGTGCCTATGCCGAGCTTCTTGTAATCGCCCACCCATTCGCGCTCGTGCTTCTCGCGCAGATCTTTGTCTACGGGTAGCTCTGCCATTCGCGCATGAAAGTCTCGTACATGCCGCGGAGTGAGCTTGCTGAGCTTTTGGCGACCAAGCAACGGGTCTATGTAGTTTCGTATGTTTTTCTCATAGTTTCGATACGTTCCAGGCGTTGCGTTTTTGGCAATGACTTTATCAAGCCAGTACGCAGTCCACTCTTTGACCGTGTATCCGGTGGTTGGCACGTCGCCATACACAGCTACGGACTTCTTGAGTTCGTTGAGCTGGTCGAGTGCGGCTTTCTTACTTTTCCGTCTGATGACTTTGCGCCGACGCTTTTCATCGAGTCCTTGTGGCAGCTCTACTACGGCTGTCCATAGTCCGTTTGAGTCTTTGTATAGACCGCCGTCGCCTTTACTGCGAGCCATTGAATAACCCCTTATGTCCGTGTGTAGCCTTACTGTAGCCATGCACACGGACAATTAGGGCTTTCTGTGCAGGAAAGACCCCGCAAAAACCCCAGAATCACGCGGTTTTTAGCCGCGTGATCCGTGCGGTCTGAATTTTGCTTTAAGTCAGACACAGTCTCCACATTAGCAAAATCCCGTCGGCCAGTCCTAGTTTGTTCCCGTTCTCACACCCGGGGATTCCGGGTTGTCTTGGGATGAACTACTACTGCTCGGTGAGCCCCGCGGGCAGCGGCGCGGTGTGAATCACGTGCAAGCGCTGGGTGGTGCGGGTCATCGCGACGTACAGATCGCCCACTCCCCCGTCGACGTCCGCGATCAGCTGCGCAGGTTCCACGATGATCACCCCGTCGAATTCCAATCCCTTGGATTCGCGTGCGGTAATCACCACGATGTCCTGGACCATTCCGCCGGATCCGGTGCCAACACGCTCGCCGTAGACCTTGGTGACCGCAGCGCGCGCGGCGGCCAGCAATTCCTGCGGGACGATGATCGCCTGCAGGCCCCCGGCCGCATAGTCCAGCTCTTCGGGAAGCTGCGCGATGAGTTGCTCGATCAGCCGGCCCTGCGGCGCATAGGTGAGCACCGGCGGCCAGTCTCCTTCGCGCACCGCGCGCGGCGTGGTGATGCGCAGCCCCGCGGCTTGGGCCACGCGAACTGCCGCATCGGCGATCTGCGCCGGGGTGCGGTAGTTGACCGTGAGCTCTTCGAGGTTGTAGCGCTTGCCCAGGAAGGGTTCCAGTGCCTGCGCCCAGCTATTGGCGCCCGAGGCGGCGGAGGTCTGCGCGATATCCCCGACGATGGTGAAGGACTTCATCGGGCAGCGGCGAACCAGCAGGCGCCACTGCATCGGCGAAAGTTCCTGCGCCTCATCGACCACGATATGCCCGTAGGCCCAGGTGCGATCGGCCACCGCACGTTCCGCAGCACTCTGCGAGGCGGCGGTTTCCTGGTTGACCGCTGCGACCTGCTCCGCGGTGACCACCCCGTCGATCCCCGCGTTGGCGAGCATCGTGTCCATGTTATTCAGCGCCATTTTCGCGTTTTCCACATCCCGCTCGTACTGCGAGGTATCGGGAGCGTCCTGCGGGTTGACGAACTCGCCGAGCAATTCGGCGGCCTCGTCGAGCAGCGGCATATCGGCCTCGGTGAAGGCCGAGCCCGCCGGGCGGAACAGCGCGTCGCGGTCGGACTGCGACAAGCGCGGGGCGGCCGCCTCCAGCAGGTGCGGCTTGGCGTAGAGCTCTTCGAGCAGGCCCTGCGGGCTCAGCGGCATCCAGCACAGGTTGATTGCCACGCGCACATCCCAGGATTCGCGCACCTCCTGGGGCAGGTAGGAGCGGTCCGCGGCGCTGGGCTGCCCCGCAGATTCCTCCAGTTTGCGCAGCAGCTGCTCGGCCAGGTCCCCGACGATCACCTTGGTGAAGGTTTCGCGGGCCTCGTTATAGGGCTTGTGGCTGTGCCGGGCGCGTTCGCGGGCGTTGCGCACCATGCCCCGGGTCAGCGTCAGCCGGGTGCCTTCGACCACCACCGTGCGGTCCTCGGCGAGCAGCCGCTGGCGGTTGCGCACCGCGGCGGCGATCACCTTGGCCATCGACAGCCGGCCCTTGACCTTCGCCACGGTCCGGTTGGTTTCCGGTCCGGCCGCCACCCCGTGGTACAGCTCGCCCACCGAGGACATGACCACACCGGTTTCACCCAGCGACGGGAGCACGCGTTCGATATAGCGCATGAAGGAGTTGGACGGGCCGACGATCAGCACGCCGGCATTCTTCAGCCGTTCCCGGTATTCGTAGAGCAGGAAGGCCGCACGGTGCAGCGCAACGGCGGTTTTGCCGGTGCCCGGTCCGCCCTGCACGACCACGGCGCCGGGTAGTTCCGCACGGATGATCGCATCCTGTTCTGCCTGGATGGTGCCGACGATATCGCCCATCCGGCCGGTGCGCTTTTCGCGCAGCGCGGCCATCAAGGCACCTTCACCGTGGTGGGTGTGGCCCTCGTCGAGCCAGGTTTCATCGAGCACGTCGTCTTCGATCCCCGCCACCGTACGGCCCTTGAGCATCAGGTGGCGGCGGCGCCGCACGCCGCGCGGGTTCAACGCGGTGGCCTGGTAGAACGGGGCGGCTTCGGAGGCGCGCCAGTCGATCATCAGCCGATTGAGCTCCTCGTCGGACAGCCCGATGCGGCCGATATAGCGCGGTTCGATGCCCTCGCCGTGGTCGGCCATGTCCAGCCGGCCGAAGACCAAGCGATCCTGCACCGCGTCCAACTGGGCGATGCGGTCCTCGTAGAGGCTGGCGAATGAATCGCGTTCGGATTGGTTCTGGAAGGTACCCACCGCACCGGTGGCGCGAGTGCGCGCAAGCTGCTCCACCTTTTCCGCGCGCAACTCATCGAGCCTGTCATACAGGCGTGCGACGTACTGGCTTTCAGCGAGCAGATCCCGCTCGATCGTACCGGTCAATCTTGGTTCCCCTCGCGCTAACTTACAGGACAGACAATCTTACGCGCGTAGCGACCCTACGGGTTAATCCCGCGAAGCCACCACGTCATCTTCGCGCCGCACCACGCCGTGGCGCGGCGCGGCGGTTAAACCGTTTGCAGCGACAGCACCCGGTGCCCGTCCAGGTTCTTGCGTCCGCCCAAGGCCTCAAGTTCCAAGATCACCCCGACGCCGGCGACGATGCCTCCGGCGCGTTCGATCAGCCGCACCGAGGAGCCCACGGTCCCGCCGGTGGCGAGCACATCGTCGAGCACCAGCACCCGGGTGCCGGGGGCGATCTCATCCTTGTGCAACTCCAGCGCGGCGCTGCCGTATTCCAGGGTGTAGTCATCGCGGTAGACCTCGCGCGGCAGCTTTCCGGCCTTGCGGATGGTCAGCATCCCGGTCCCCGAGGCGTAGGCCGCGGCCGCGGCGAGCACGAAGCCGCGCGCTTCCAGCCCGGCGACGATGTCGAAGGTCCCGGCGAAGGGCGCGATCAACTCGTCGACCAGGCGGCGCAAGCCCACCGGATCGGCAAACACCGGGGTGAGGTCCTTAAAGGAGATACCGGGCTGCGGGTAGTCGGGGACCACCGCGCACAGTCGATCCAGCAGTTCGCAAATGCTCTCGTTATTAGTCACGCGTAATATTTTAGTGCGTGCGTGACCCCGCTGGGTACCTGGACGATTGTGCCATCGGCGGAACGGAGGCACCCGGGCTCGCTGCTGCTGCGCCGCCCGGTCGCCCATTGCCTAGCGCGGCAGCGGTCCGAGCGCGGAATCGCGCGGAATCAGCGCCGCATCAGGGTATCGCTCGGCCAAGGCAGCAGTGTGGGGAATTCGGCCGAATCGGCGGCCTTGGTGGCGCGTACCACCCCGCTGACCGGGCGGCCGGCGAACCAGGCGGCCAGATCGTAGTCGGTTCCCTCCAATACCCAGGACCGCTGGCCGTTGCCGAGCACCTGGCGCTGCCGTCCATGGGGTTGCACCACGACGCGGTCACCTGCCCGCACCCGGGCGGCCAGCGCGCGCAGCAGATGATCGGAAAACTCTTGCGGCCAGCTGGCGGCCGGGCGCACGAATTCGTCCAGATCGGTGGCGTGTATCAGCATTTCGCGCCACACCGCATAGACCATGTCCGCGACCTGCGCCGCGGGCCGATAGCCCACCGGCTGCTCCCACTTGGCTTCGCAACCGGCCAGCACCACGCGCAGCTGCGCGAGGGATTCGGCCACCAGTTCGCGCAGCTTTTCCGGTCGCAGCAACGCGACCATATTGATCGCTTCGATCCGCCCGACCTGTCCCCCGTCGTACATCGGCGGCAAGTGCGCGGCCCCGGCGTTCTCGAATTGCCGCCGGGCAGCCTGCGCCAGCGAATGCAGGTGCGCGACTAGTTGCGCGGTGCTCCAACCGGGCAGCGAGCTGGGCTTGGCGTAGGCCTCGTCGGGCAACTTCGCCAGCTGCGTGGCCAGTTCGTCTAAGGCGGTGGTGACCTGCTCAAGGAGTTGTTCCGGCGGAAGTTCAGATGTCATGGCACACACTCTAGCGCGCGGGCATATCCGCGCAGAAGTAGCCAGCTCGTTAAATGCCTACGGCGGCGCAATAGCTTCGCGGCATTTCGAAGCTATTGCGCCGCCATCGGTTGCGGAACGAAGGTTTGTGCTTAGCCCTTGACCCAGGCGCGGATCTCGTCGAGCTGGCGCTCGAATTCGGCTAGCTGCGCCGCGACGGCGCTCGGCGCGGTGCCGCCCTGCCTGTTGCGCGCGTTCAGCGAGCCCTCGGTGGAGAGCACCTCGCGCACCGCCGGGGTCAAGTGCTCGGAGATGCCCGCATATTCTTCGTCGGTCAGGTCCCACAGCTCCACGCCGCGCGACTCGGCCAGCTGCACGGCGCTGCCGGAGAGCTCGTGCGCATCGCGGAACGGCACGCCCTGGCGGACCAGCCATTCAGCGATGTCGGTGGCCAGCGCGAAGCCCTGCGGCGCAAGCTGCGCCATGCGCTCGGTGTTGAAGGTCAGTGTGCCCATCATGCCGGCCATCGCTGGCAGCAGCATCTCCAGGGTGTCCGCGGCGTCGAACACCGGCTCCTTGTCTTCCTGCAGGTCGCGGTTGTAGGCCAACGGCAGCGCCTTCAGCGTTGCCAGCAACCCGGTCAGGTCCCCGATCAGGCGACCGGCCTTGCCACGGGCCAGCTCGGCGATGTCCGGGTTCTTCTTCTGCGGCATGATCGAGGAGCCGGTGGAGAAGGCATCGTGCAGCTTCACGAAGCTGAACTCCTTGGTGGCCCAGAGGATCACTTCTTCGGACACGCGGGAGAGGTCCACGCCGATCATCGCGGTGATCCAGGAGAATTCGGCGAACACGTCACGTGCGGCGGTGCCGTCGATCGAGTTGAACACCGCGGAGTCGAAGCCCAGCTCGCTGGCGACGAAGTTCGGGTCCAGTCCCAAGGTCTGCCCGGCCAGCGCGCCGGAACCGTAAGGGGAAACCGCAGCGCGCTTATCCCAATCGGCGAAGCGCTGCACGTCGCGCAGCAGCGGCCACGCATAGGCCAGCAGCAGGTGCGAAAGCAGGATCGGCTGCGCGTGCTGCAGGTGGGTGCGCCCGGGCATCGGCGCGTACGGGTGCGCCTTGGCCTGCTCGACCATCGCGTCGATGGTGCCGATGACACCGGAGGCGATGATGCGCGCATGGTCGCGCAGGAACATGCGGCCCAGGGTGGCGATCTGGTCGTTGCGCGAGCGGCCCGCGCGGAGCTTGCCGCCCAGCTGCATGCCGGCGCGTTCGAGCAGTCCGCGTTCCAGCGAACCGTGCACGTCCTCATCGGATTCCGCCGCCACGTAGGCTTCGGACTTCACATCCGCTTCGAGCTGGTCAAGGGCGGAGATCATCTCCGTCAGTTCGGTCTCGGTCAGCAGCCCGGCGCGGTTGAGCACCTTGGCATGGGCGCGGGAACCGGCGATGTCGTAGCTGGCCAAGCGCCAGTCGAAGTGGGTTGACTTACTCAGGGCAGCCATTGCTTCTGCCGGTCCACCGGCGAAGCGTCCGCCCCAGAGCGATCCTTCATTTGTTGACGAGGCCATGACTCGTTCCTTTCAGCCAGATCCCGCCGGGAGACGGGTAAAGTTTATTAATTCGCTGAAACCACTCTAGCAAAGCTTTATGCATTGGCGCTCATAAATATTCAGCGAGTTTGCGATTGTCCCGTGCGCATCTTGCGGAGCTCCGGTCCTCATCCGTTCGCAGCACCGGCCACCCGCCGTCACATATTTGCGCCCGGCGTGGGTATCGATCGGCTGCCTGTGAACTATGTACCGGTTTTTTGAGAGGAGTCGGTGAGTTGCGCGTTTTACACTTCCGCAGGTGCGGAGGCGAGCGTATGGTGAGAGACACACAATCGAATACGGATACTTCGTTGGAGGAAACCCCATGGAAATCCAGTTATACCGCGGTGATATCACCACGTTGAACGTTGATGCCATCGTGAACGCAGCCAACCCCTCATTGTTGGGCGGCGGCGGCGTTGACGGAGCTATTCATGCGGCAGCCGGCCCCGGCCTGCTCGCCGCCTGCCGCGAAGTGCGCACGGCCCGGTACCCCGATGGGATCCCTTCCGGTATTGCCGTAGCAACGAAGGCGGGGAACCTTTCGGCGAAGTGGGTTATTCACACCGCGGCGCCGAACCTGGCACTGATCAAGCCAAACCCGAAAATACTGGCCGATTGCTTCAGCAATTCGCTCTATCTAGCCGCGCGCCATGAGGCGCACTCGATCGCATTCCCGGCTTTGGGCGCGGGTGCGTTCGGCTGGCCGCCAGCGCAGGTCGCACAGATTGGCTTCGAAACGATCAGCGCCTGGATCGAAACGAATAAGCATATTTCGCCGATCCATCGAGTCGTGATGGTGTCACATACCGACGAGGTTCAAGAAGCCTTCGAGCAGGCATTCAACATGTCCTCCGTGGACCAGCTCGCAGCCTAAACGCTCCGATACCCCGGTGTCAGACACCAAGAACTGCCCGTCATGGCATAGCGCCTGACGGGCAGTTCTTCTCTGGGCCGCGGTCAAGCAGCCGGGTGGGCACTATCGCCCGGGGCTTGCCGGTTGTGCCGCGTTTCCGGATGCTGGTTCATCACGGACGGATGATCGGCGACGGATGGAATTCCGGGGCCCTGCGCAGAACCATGTCCGGTGGCATCGAAGGTTTGGAAGTACTGGTTGCGTCTCGGCCTTCGATCCGGATCGAGGTGTTCGGGCAAGATCACGTGCGGCAGCCCGTCGATGCTCACGATCTTGAGGTACCCCAGGTGCACCGCGACATGATGGGCCGGGCATAAGGGGCAGCAATTGGACAGGCTGGTTTGGCCTCCGTGTTCCCAGTACCGGATGTGGTGGTAATCCAGCAGCGCCGGATCCATGGTGCAACCGGGCACGATGCAGCCGCCGTCGCGTGCCCGCGCCGCCCGTTTGATCGATTTGGGAAACAACCTCTGGGATCGTCCGACATCGAGCACCTGCCCCGCCGCATTGAAAACCATGGGGATGATCTCTGCGTCGCACAATAATTTGCGCAGCTCCTCCGGTTCCAGCTCGATCCCGTGGGCGGTGCGGGCGGTACCGCTGGCCAGCTCGCGCAGGTCGCGTAGCGCCAGGTACACGATCAGCTCCGGGGTCACGATTTTTCCCTCGCCGCCTTCACCGCCATGGGGTTGGTTTCGCAAGATGCCCAGCAGGGCATTCAGCCGGCGTCGCGGCACGCTGCACAGCGGATCCAGGTCCGCCTGCGCGGCCAGGTCAGCGGCGGAGGCCGGAAGAGGTTCGATTCCAGCCGGGACCGGCGGTGGGTTGCAGCGCCGCGTCCGGGAAGAAGGTGCTGGCATTGCGGAGTTTTCCTTGCCCTGCGGCGCTCCTTCAGCCTCGCTGCTAAGGTCGGGCGCCGCTTCCTCCGCGGCCGCGGGTTCTGGGATCTGCTCGGGGTCGGGATCTGCAGCCCACCGCGGAGGCGGGCTGCCGCTGCTCCACTGTTGATCCAGTTTTTCTCGCCAGGCCGGCAGCCGCTCCTCGGCCTTTGCGGCGGTTGGCTGCATTTGCGGTGAATCCGTAGGCCGTTTGGGTACCGCCGCGGTCAAGCGGGCCGCCGCCCCGGCGGCCGTACGCTTGTTGTCGGCCTGGGCGATCAGCGATTCGAAGAGCTCGGCGTCGAGCCCCTCCACTCGGATGAGGTACTCGTGCACTCCCTGCTTGACCGGGCGGGGGAAAACCCCGAGTTCCGGGCGGGGCTGCACGGCATGCGTCAGCTTGTATCGGGCCATCAGGGCAGAGATTTTCTTCCGGCTGGTGGCTCGATCGTGTTCCTTCAGCAGCCGGTTGGCGTGCGCCTCGAGGGTTTGGCCGTCCTCTGCCGTGGCGCTGGCGGTGGTGGGCAGCCCATCGAAGGTGGTGTCCTCGGGCTCCATCTTGTCCAGCGCCCTGGCCTGGGCGAGCACCGCGCGCGGATCAAGCTGCTTGTGCTCGGCGAAGGTGCGGGCCAGTTGCGTAAACCGCGGGGCGCAACCGGTGCCAGCGATGCTGCGCCGGGCATGGATCAGGTGCGCGTCGGCGATGCGGCGACTGGCCTCCTGATAGTCCAGCCCGAGCCACTTGCCCAAAAAATCCGCGGCATCCCGGTAGCAGGTTCGCCCCGGAGCCAGCCGCGCGGCGGCGCTGAAATCGGTGGAGCCGGCACGCAGCGCGTCGAATTCCTCCAGGGCCAGGGCGTGGCTGGCGGTAATTTCCACGGCGCTGACCGCACGCGGCAGCTCGCGGTAGACCTCACGGTTCAACCGCTCGAGATGCTCGGCGAAGGCGGCCGCCATCCGCGGATCATCGACGGCGGCGGCTTGCTCGGCAAGGACCCCGAACAGCGTGCGGCACGCGTCTTGCGCGGCGATGAGCTGTTCGATACTCAGCGCCGGCGCGGTAGCGAGCTGGCCGGCCAGCTCGCTTAGCGTCAGGGGCAGTTGTTCGGGGTCCATGCACCGATGATGCCCCGGGGCGGGCGCGGGTTAAACGGCACCGCCACCGGGTGTGGATAACATCCGGTGGCGGGTCGATCGTGCGTGGAGATCGTGCGCGGGCGGGCCGGTTAGCGTGGTTCGGCCAGCTGCAGGAAACGCCCGGCGACCTCCGCTGCTCCATCGGCGGCCCGGGTGATGATCATGATGGTGTCGTCCCCGGCGATGCAGCCGAGGATGGAGGGCATCTGCGAGTGGTCGATGGCCAACGCCAGCAGGTTCGCGGCGCCCGGCGGGGTGCGCAATACGACGATATTGCCCGAGGCCTCGGCGGTGACCAGCTGCTCCTGGCAGATCTTGGCCAGCCGCGCGTCGAGCACCTCCTGGGTGATGGCGGTTTTCGGGGAACGGTCCCCGCCCTCCTGGCGCACGGCGTAGATCAGCTGGCCGAGGTGGTCGCGGATGCGTACCGCCCCGATCTCCACCAGATCCCGGGACAGCGTGGCCTGGGTGACCTCCAGCCCGTCGTCCTTCAGCAGCCCGAGCAGCTCGGCCTGGCTCTTGACCGAATTGTTCCCCAGGAATGCGCGGATCCGCGCCTGGCGTGCGGTCTTGGTGCTTGGCTGGGCTCCCATTTAAAACTCGACCCGCTCGTCCGCGGCCAGCTCGGAGGCGACCATCAGCCAGGTCATGATGGCCTTCTGCGCGTGGACCCGGTTTTCGGCCTCGTCGAAGACCACCGCCTGCGGGCCGTCGATCACCTCGGCGGAAATCTCGTAGCCGCGGTAGGCCGGCAGGCAGTGCAGCACGATGGCATCGGGCTTCGCCAGCTTCATGGCTTCGGTGGTCACCGAGTAGTCGGTGAACAGCTTCTGGCGCGTCGCCTTCTCGGCTTCCTGCCCCATGGAGACCCAGGTGTCGGTGACCACCACGTCCGCGTCGGCCAGCGCGGCGGCCGCGTCGGTGGTGATCATGATCGACGCGCCGGTCTGCTCGGCGCGGATTTCCGCGGCGGCGATGATCTCGGCGGACGGCAGGTAGCCTTCCGGGCCGGCGATGCGCACGTGCATGCCGGCGGTGACCCCGGCCAGCAGGTAGGAGTTGGCCATATTGTTCGCCGCGTCGCCCAGGTAGACCATGCTCAGACCCTGGGTCTTGCCCTTGTGCTCGCGCACGGTGAGCAGGTCGGCGAGCAGCTGGCAGGGGTGGTAGTCATCGGAGAGCGCGTTGATCACCGGCACCCGGGAGTTCGCCGCCATTTCCTCCAAGCCGGACTGCGCGTAGGTGCGCCAGACGATGGTGGAGACCATGCGCTGAAGCACCTTGGCCGAGTCCGCGATGGATTCCTTGTGGCCCAGCTGCGATTCGCCGGAGTTGATGATCAGCGGGGAGCCGCCGAGCTCGGCGATGCCCGCGTGGAAGGAGACGCGGGTACGGGTGGAAGTCTTGTCGAAGAACACCGCGACGGTTTGCGGGC
Source organism: Glutamicibacter sp. AOP12-B1-11 (assembly GCF_052379245.1). NCBI lineage: Bacteria > Bacillati > Actinomycetota > Actinomycetes > Micrococcales > Micrococcaceae > Glutamicibacter > Glutamicibacter sp. AOP12-B1-11. Next base: position 58,293 of record NZ_JBQSYL010000012.1, read on the forward strand.
CGGCGTAGGGCCGGTAGCCGTATTTGTCGGCCTTCATCTTAGCGGCGAGGTCCAGGACCTTGGACTGCTCGGCGGGGCTCAGGTCGAGGTCGGTCAAGAAGTGGCGTGTAGCGCTCATGAATCGGTTCCTTTTGCTTCCGGTGGTGCCGGGAAAATGTGTGGGCTAGGCGGCGGTGGCCGCGGTCAGCAGCGCCGGCAGGGCGGCGAGGAAGGTGCCCAGCTGCTCGCGGGTGATGATCAGCGGCGGGGCCAGGCGGATGGTGGACTCGTCCGTGGCGTTCACGATGAACCCCGCATCCAGCGCGGCGCCAACCAGCTTCGGCGCCGAACCATCCATCAGCTCGAAGGCGGTGAGCAGGCCGCGGCCGCGGACCTCCCCCACCCCGTCGATGCCGGCCAGTTCGGCGCGCAGCCAGTTCCCGGTTTCGCGCACATGGCCCAGCAGCTTCTGATTTTCGATGGTGTGGATGACCGCGAGCCCGGCGGCGCAGGCCACCGGGTTGCCGCCGAAGGTGGTGCCGTGGTCCCCCGGGGTCAGCCAGGCGGTGTTCTGCTGCCCGAAGACGATCATCGCCCCGATCGGGAAGCCGCCGCCCAGGCCCTTGGCCAGGGTCATCACATCGGGGATCACGCCGGTGGAGGCGAAGAACTCGCCGGTGCGCCCCATGCCGGTCTGCACCTCGTCGAAGACCAGCAGGGCCCCGGCCGCGGTGGTGATCTCGCGGGCCGCGCGCAGGTACTCGGCGCCCAGCTCGCGCACCCCGGCCTCGCCCTGGATGGGCTCGATGAATACCGCGGCCACGGTTTCGTCCACCGCGGCGCGCAGCGCGGCCTCGTCTCCGGCCGGAATCCAGCTGACGTTGCCCGGCAGCGGAGCAAAGGGAGCGCGGTACTTCTCCTTGTAGGTCAGCGACAGGGCGCCGAGGGTGCGGCCGTGGAAGGCGTGCTCCAGGGCGATCACCTTGGTGCGCGGGACCGCCGCGGTGCCGGTGTTCCGGCGGGTGAGCTTCAGCGCCGCCTCGTTCGCCTCGGTGCCGGAGTTCGCGAAGAACACCTTCGAGCCTTCCGGGGCGGCCGAAATTTCGAGCAGCTTCTCGGCCAGCGCGATCTGCGTCGGGGAGCTGAAGAAGTTCGACACGTGGCCCAAGGTCGCCAGCTGGCTGGTGATCACGGAAGTCAGCAGCGGGTTCGCGTGGCCCAGGGTGTTCACCGCGATGCCGCCGAGCAGATCCAGGTACTGGTTGCCGTCGGCGTCCCAGACATGGCAGCCGGCCCCGCGCACGAGCACCCGCGACGGGGCGCCGAACACGCCGAGCAGCGACTTGGCGTAGCGGGCGGAGAGATCCGCGCCGTGCAGCGCGGAGAGTTCGTTGGCCTCGTTCAGCGCGCCGGTGGCGCGCAGTTCCTGACTCACTTGGATTCCTTAATCTGGGGTACCACCTGGGTGCCGATCCCGGCGGTGGTGAAAATTTCGAGCAGCATCGAGTGCGCCTCGCGGCCGTCGACGATATGCGCCTGGGGCACTCCGGCGTCCACCGCCTTCAGGCAGGCACCCATCTTCGGGATCATGCCCGATTCCAGGGTGGGCAGCATGCTGCGCAGCTCCTCGTTGGTGATCGAGCTGATCAGCGAGGACTTGTCCGGCCAGGCGGCGTAGAGCCCCTCCACGTCGGTGAGGATCACCAGCTTGGCCGCGCCCAGCGCGGTGGCCAGCGCCGCGGCGGCGGTGTCGGCGTTGACGTTGAGGATCGCGCCGGTGGGATCGGCGTGCTCGTCGAACTCCGGGGCGACGGTGGAGATGACCGGGATCATTCCGGCCTTGACCAGCGAATCCACCTGGTCGGTGCGCACCCGGGTGACCTCGCCGACCAGCCCGAGGTCAACCTCGACGCCGTCCACGGTGGTGCCGGTGCGCACCGCCTGCAAGGTGGCCCCGTCCTCCCCGGACATGCCCACCGAGTAGGGGCCGTGCGAGTTGATCAGGCCCACCAGGTCGCGCTGCACCTGGCCGGTGAGCACCATGCGCACCACGTCCATCGCCTCCGGGGTGGTCACCCGCAGCCCGCCGCGGAATTCGGATTTGATGCCCAAGGTGTCGAGCATCTTGTTGATCTGCGGGCCGCCGCCGTGCACCACCACCGGGTTGATCCCGGCGTGGCGCAGGAACACGATGTCCTCGGCGAAGGCGCGGCGCAGCTCGTCGTTGACCATCGCGTTGCCGCCGTATTTGATGACCATCGTGGTCCCGGCGAAGCGCTGGATCCAGGGCAGCGCCTCGATCAGGGCTTCGGCCTTGGTGCGAGCGGCGCCGAGGTTGGTATGTGCTGTGTGCGGCATGGTGGGTTTGCTCCTGCGAAGGCGGCCTAGCTGGAGTAGGCGGAGTTTTCGTGGACGTAGTCGTGGGTCAGGTCGTTGGTGAGGATCGTCGCCTCGATCGCCCCGGCGTTCAGGTCGATGTCGATGGTGACGAAGCGGTCTTCCAGCGAGATCAGATTGCGGTCCTCGCCGACGCCGCCGTTTTTGCAGACCATCACGCCGTTGATCGCCACGTTCAGCTCATCGGGTTCGAAGGCCGCGGCCGTGGTGCCGACCTCGGAGAGCACCCGGCCCCAGTTCGGGTCCTTGCCGAAGATCGCGGTCTTGACCAGGTTCGAACGGGACACCGCGCGGGAGACCTCCAAAGCGTCGGCCTCGGTGGCCGCGTTGTAGGTGCGCACCGCGATGGTGTGTTGTGCACCTTCGGCATCGTCGATCAGCTTCGCGGCCAGCTCCTGGCACAGATCTGCCAGGGCGGCGGTGAATTCTGCCAGGTCCGGGGCGATGCCCGAGGCGCCGGAGGACATCAGCAGCACGGTGTCGTTGGTGGACATGCAGCCATCGGAGTCCGCCCGGTCAAAGCTCACCGCGGTGGCCGCGCGCAGGGCCTGGTCCAGCGCCTGGGGCTCGAGCACCGCATCGGTGGTGAGCACCACGAGCATGGTGGCCAGCGCCGGGGCGAGCATTCCCGCACCCTTGGCCATGCCGCCGATGCTATACCCGCTCACGCTGCGCGAGGCGATTTTCGGGACGGTGTCGGTGGTCATGATGCCGGCGGCGGCCGCATCGGCGGCTCCCTGGCCGTCGGCGAGCGCTCCGGCCGCCTGTTTCACCCCGGGCAGCAGCTTATCCATAGGCAGTTGCATGCCGATCAGCCCGGTGGAGGCCACCGCCACGTCGCCCGAAGAGAGGTTCAGCAGTTCGGCCACGTATTCGGCGGTGCGGTGCGTGTTGCCGAATCCCTCGGCACCGGTGCAGGCGTTGGCGCCGCCGGAGTTCAGCACGATCGCATCCACCCGGGCGTCCTTGATGATCTCCTTGGACCAGTGCACCGGGGCGGCGGCCACGCGGTTCGCGGTGAATACCGCGGCGGCGGTGAAGTCCGGGCCCAGGTTCTGCACCAGCACGACGTCGTTCTTGCCGGTGGATTTCAGGCCCGCGGGGACCCCGGAGGCCAGGAAGCCGGCCGGTGCGGTGACGCCGGCCAGTTCGGCCGGCGGAAAGGTGGGGGTGTGGGACAGGCTCACGGTGCGACTCCTTGCATCATCAATCCGGTGGTTTCGGGCAGGCCGAGGGCGATATTCATCGATTGCACCGCGGCGCCCGCGGTGCCCTTGGTGAGGTTATCCAGCGCGAGGGTGACGATCACTCGTCCGGCGTGCTCGTCGAGCGCCAGCTGCAGTTGCACGTGGTTGCTCGCCTGCACCGCGCCGGTGGTCGGCCACTGGCCCTCGGGCAGCAGGTGCACAAATGGCTCGTTGGCGTAGGCCGATTCCCAGGCTGCGCGCAGCGCCCCGGCGGTGACCCCGGGCTTGATCCGCGCGGTGGCGGTGGTCAGGATGCCGCGCGGCATCGGCGCGAGGGTCGGGGTGAAGGATACGGTGACTTCCTCCCCGGCGAGCTTGGACAGGCCCTGCTCCATCTCGGGGATGTGGCGGTGGATGCCGCCGACGCCATAGGTGCTCATCGAGCCCATGGTTTCGCTGCCCAGCAAATGGGTTTTGGCGCTCTTTCCGGCTCCGGAGGTGCCCGAGGCGGAGACGATGACCACGTCCTTGGCCTCCAACAGGCCCGCGCCGTAGCCCGGGGCGAGGGCCAATTGGCCGCCGGTCGGGTAGCAGCCGGGGACGGCCACGCGCTTGGTGCCGATCAGTTGTTCGCGTTGGCCGGGCAGTTCGGGCAGCCCGTAGGGCCAGGATCCGGCATGCGGCGAACCGTAGAATTTCTCCCAGGCGGCGGCGGATTCCAGTCGGTGGTCTGCCCCGGCGTCGATGACCAGGGTGGATTCGGGCAGGGCCGCGGCGACCGCGGCGCTCGCGCCATGCGGAAGGGCGAGGAAGACCACGTCGTGCCCGGCCAGGTTTTCCACGGTGGTCTCCACGAGCACGCGCTCGGCCAGGGAGTGCAGATGCGGGGCGACGCCGCCCAAGCGCAGCCCGGCCTGGGAGTGCGCGGTGATCGCACCGATCTCTACCTGTGGGTGGTTGGCCAAAATTCGAAGGACCTCGCCGCCGGCGTATCCGCTGGCGCCGGAGACAGCAACTGAAATCGTCATGACCTCACTCTACAACTGGTTATGCATCAAACCTAATAAATATGCATAAATAGTTCGTCATTTACGCAACCCGGGGGCTGCCACCCACCCGGCTCACACCCTTCAGTCCTAGACTGGTTACCAGGAGCCGTCAGCAATATGGCATAGGGACAAAGATTGGAATATCATCGCATGAATCAGCAGAGCATACTCGTCTCCCACGCAGGTGGGCCCGAAGTTTTGGAGCTCGGCGAAACCCCAATCCCTGCCCCGGGCGCAGGGCAGGTGCTCGTCAAAATCGAGGCCGCCGGCGTGAACTTCATCGAAACCTATCAGCGCTCGGGAGTCTACGCCGTGGACTATCCGTTCACCCCGGGCAGCGAATTCTCCGGCACCGTCACCCAGGTCGGCGAGAACGTGCGCCATTTGAAGGTCGGCGACCGGGTCGCCACCTCCAGCGGCACCAAGGGCTACGCCCAGTACGCCGTGGTCGGCGAGGCCGAGCTGGGCAAGGTGCCCGACAAGGTCGACCTGCGATTGGCCGCGGCGCTCCCCCTGCAGGGCATGACCTCCCACTATCTGACGCATTCGAGCTATCTGGTGCATTCGGGCGATGTCATCCTCAGCTACGCCGGCGCCGGCGGAGTGGGACTGCTGCTCACGCAGATCTTGAAGATGAAGGGCGCCACCGTCATCACCACCGCTTCCACCCAGGAAAAGAAGGACCTGGCCCGCGCCGCCGGAGCCGACTACGTGGTGGATTATGACCAGGTCGAAGCCACCGTGGACAAGGTCACCGGCGGAGTGGGCGTGCACGCGGTCTACGACGGCATCGGCAAGGACACGTTCGAAACCTCGCTGAAGGTACTCAAGCGCCGCGGCACGCTGGTGCTCTTCGGCGGGGCCAGCGGCCAGGTTCCGCCCTTCGACCTGCAGCGGCTGAATGCGGCCGGGTCGCTGACCGTGACCCGGCCGAAGCTCTCGGACTTCCTGGCCACGGACGAGGAACGCGCATGGCGCTTCGGCGACGTCTTCGGCTGGGCCGCCAGCGGGGACTTGGATGTCCGCGTCGGGCAGAAATTCGCGCTGGCCGACGCGAGCAAGGCGCATAGTGCGTTGGAATCGCGCAAAACCACCGGCAAGGTGCTACTCGTTCCCTAACTCCCAGCCCTAGTTAGCTAATGCCTGCCACTGCACCTCAGCGGCGGGCATTAGTCGATTAATGAACTAGCGCTTTGAGCCAATAGCCACTGGCCCATGCCGCTGGCCGATTCCATCTTCTGGAACCACGGCAGCACTCCGGTTTCGAAATACGAGCCCCGGTGAAGCACCCTCTTCGCCAAGATTCCGCAGACCAGGCAGCCGGCGGAAAACCACCGATCTTCCGAGGGCCCGCAGCGAGCCGGGCCAGCCCAGATCCCCGGGAACCCAGAATCTAGAATCGCGAGGATCCCCCGGCGCCGGAGAAGCTGCCGCCACCGGAATAGCCGTGGGAGACGCCCGAGGAGCTGGCGGCCTCCCGGGAGGTGTCCACCGCGTTGACCCCGGTGGCGTACCCGGCGTTGTAGGAGTTCACCCGCCAGAACATCGAAGCCGGGTAGATCACATCGAGAATGGATCCCGAACGGCTCGCACCGGTGCTGTCGTAGCGGGAGTGGCGCAGCGCTTCGTGCATCTCCTGCTTCTCTTCGGCGCTCGACGCATAGACCTCGACCTGCGCGCTAGCGTAGGCATCGAGTCGTTCGGTGAGCTGGCTGCGCAGTTCGGACAACTTATCAAGGGCGGTATCCACATCGAGCTTTTCGGCCTTCAGCTCGTTGCCCAGATCTGCCACGGCGCGTTTTGCGGTGGCGGAGTAGGAATCCAATGCGGCGGCTTGTGCCTGCAGTTCTTCCGGCGCATCTTCGATCAGCGCGGGCAGCTCGGTCAGGTCTTCGAGCAAGGGTGCGGTTTGGCGGCGCCAGGCATCTTCCCACGCGGCACCGCGGGTGTAGAGGGCCGCGGCGTCGTTGATCGCATCGTCGGTGAGGTCCAGGGCCTGGGCGTTGGCGTGGAATTCCTTGGCGCGAGCCACCCCGGGGCTGCTTGAACGCAGCTTCTTGCTCGCCTGCGCCAGCTCTTGCTGCGTGGTGAAGCAAGCGCGGTAGGTGGCGGCAAAGTCGGCGAAGCGGCGTTCGAGTTCCGCGGCGTGGTGCGAGTCGCCAGGCAAGGTGCGCGCGGATAGTTCGGTGGCGTCCAAATCCATGGTCACATTGGTCAGGTGCGCGCTGCCCGATTCCAGCTGCTCGGCGAAGCTCTTTCGCCGCCCCGAACGCACCGCGAGCGCTATGCCGGTACCTCCGATGGCGCCCAGGCTCCCCAGCCCCACGGTCCAGCCGAGCGCCGGATGCCGATACCAGGGGCGGTTGATGATGTTCGCGCCGCGCGCGGCGACGGCGACAACTCCGTCGGTCCAGCGGGCCTGGTTAAAATCCTCGGAGCCCGCCTCATGGATCGAGCGCATCTGGGAGTCGGACACCTTGCGGTCCTCGCCGAAGTAGGTCCCGATCTGGCCATCTCCAGGGCCCTCCACGGACAGCGTGATGATGAAGTAGCCGTTGGCCCAGTAGTCGCCGTAGTCCTCGGGGTCCGCCGAGATCCATTCGGGGTGCGCGCTGCGGGCGTGGCCTAGCGTCTGGCTGTTGATGTCATCCGCATACTGGCCTTCACGCGAATACACGGCGACCTTGGTGGGCTCGTTGAAGTCGATCTCGCCCACCGCGTCGCGCAGCTTCTGCTCGTTGAGCACGTTGGCGGTGTCATCGATGGTGATCGAATCCAGGTTTATTCCCTCTGCCTGCGCCGCGGGCGGCACGGCGAGGAACAGCAGCGTGGCGGCGGCCGCCGCGGCCAGTGCACGGCGTGGAGAATTGAGCTGGCGCATGGAGAATTCCTCTCAGGCAGATGATGCGAATTATTCCGAACGTTAGGCCAATAGCTCCATCCTAACGGCTGGAACGGGGTAGCTTCGCAGCCCGCGGGGCGCCGCGGCACGCTGCCAGGAGGAGCAGTGATGTGATTCCAACGACCAATTGACCCTTCAACTTCCCGGTAGGCGGTCCGAGGGTATTTAATGGGTTCTGGACGCCGCAACGTCCGATCCCCTCCAGGATCCGTACCCCCTTTTCCGAGAGTTCACTCCCCCTGAGCGCTCGAACCACTTGTGCATGACACTTTAGTGAAGGGACGGATCCGCAAAGTATGGACTCCGTAAATAGTTCAAAGACCGAGGAGCCTGGGCTCCACTCGCCCCAGTTCCCTTCCGGTGCGCTAGCTCCTGCCGAGCGCACCCTCATCGACATTCTGCAGGCCACCGCCACGGCGCATCCCGACGCGCCGGCCATTGACGACGGCGAACGCAGCGAAAGCTACGCGGAGCTGATCGAGGAGGTCAAGGCGAAAGCCCGCGCCCTGCATGAACACGGGCTTGGCGCCGGCGACCGAATCGGCGTGCGCGTCCCCTCGGGAACCCGCCAGCTTTATGAATGGATCCTCGCGATCCTCTGGGTCGGTGCCGCCTATGTACCGGTTGACGCGGACGATCCGGGCGAGCGGGCGAAGGTGGTCTTCACCGAGGCCGAGGTCGCCGGCATCGTGAAGGGCCTGGAGGAGATCGTGGTTTCCGCCGATCGCCCCACCCCCTTCCCGAACCCGCGCGCGCCGCAGCTGGACGACGACGCGTGGATCATCTTCACCTCCGGCTCCACCGGCAAGCCCAAGGGCGTGGCGGTCTCCCACCGTTCGGCCGCCGCCTTTGTGGATGCCGAAGCACTCATGTTCCTGCCCGAAGACCCGCTGAACACCTCGGACCGCGTGCTGGCCGGACTGTCGGTGGCCTTCGATGCGTCCTGCGAGGAGATGTGGATCGCCTGGCGCAACGGCTCCTGCCTGGTTCCCGCACCGCGGGCGCTGGTGCGCAGCGGCATGGATCTGGGCCCCTGGCTGATCTCCCGCTCCATTACCGCGGTCTCCACCGTGCCCACGCTCGCCGCGCTGTGGCCGTCGCAGGCGCTGGAGTCCGTGCGCCTGCTGATCTTCGGCGGCGAAGCCTGCCCGCCGGAGCTTGCCGGACGCCTGGCCACCGCGGGCCGCGAGGTGTGGAACACCTATGGCCCGACCGAGGCCACCGTGGTGGCCTGCGGCGCCACCATGGACGGCAGCCTCCCGGTGCGCATCGGCCTGCCGCTGGCCGGCTGGGACCTGGCGGTAGTCGACGGAGAGGGAATTCCCGTCGCCGAAGGCGAAACCGGTGAGCTGATCATCGGCGGGGTGGGCCTGGCCCGCTATCTGGACCCGGAAAAGGACGCCGAGAAGTACGCGCCCATGCCCACCCTGGGCTGGGACCGCGCCTACCGCTCGGGCGACGTGGTGGTCAATGACCGGCTGGGGCTGATCTTCATCGGCCGCGTAGACGACCAGGTAAAGATCGGCGGCCGGCGCATCGAACTCGGTGAAATCGACGCGGCGCTGAGCGCGCTCGACGGCGTGTCCAGCGCCGCGGTGGCGGTGCGCGAAACCGGTACCGGAAACAAGCTGCTTGTCGGCTATCTGGCCGCCGACGCGGGCTATGACCTGGATGCCGCGCGCACCGAACTGCTCAAGGATCTGCCCGCGGCGATGGTGCCGCTGCTCACCGTGGTGGACAGCATGCCGATGAAAACCAGCGGCAAGGTGGACCGCAACGCGCTGCCGTGGCCGCTGGCCGGGGCCGAATCCGAGCAGTCCGGCGAGGAGCTGGCCGGGCTCGATGAGACCGGCGACTTCGTGGCCCGGGCCTGGAAGGGCGCGCTGGGCATCGCGGCCTCCAGCGCCGACTCCGACTTCTTCGGCTCCGGCGGCGGCTCGCTCTCCGCGGCCCAACTGGTCTCCGCTTTGCGCGCCCGCTACCCGGACCTGACGGTCGCCGAGCTCTACGACTACCCGCGCTTTGGCGCGCTGGTGGAATACCTCGGCGGACAGCAGGTCAACGACGAGGTCATCGAGCCTCGCATCGTCAAGCGCACCAAGCGCATCACGCAGATCGCCCAGACTCTGCTCGCGGTGCCGCTGTTCATCCTTTCCGGCCTGCGTTGGTTCACCTACCTGATGCTCGGTCACTGGTTCCTGCTCAGCGTGGGAATCCTCGAAGCGCAGCTGCCGATTCCGTGGTATTCGATCGTGGCCTCCTGGCTGATCTTCGTGACCCCTGCCGGGCGCATGGGGCTCTCGATCCTGGCCAGCAAGCTCTTGCTGCGCGGGCTGAAACCGGGAACCTACCAGCGTTCGGGCTCGATGCACCTGCGCTTGTGGCTGGCGCAGCACATTTCCGATGTGGTCGATCCGATTTCCCTGGCCAGCGCGCCGCTGCTGCCTTGGTACGCGCGCATGCTGGGCGCAAATATCGACAGAACCGCCACCATGCACACGCTGCCTCCGGTGACCGGAATGCTCACCGTCGGACCGGGGGCCACCTTGGAGCCCGAGGTCGACGTCTCCGGCTACTGGATCGACGGCGACCAGGTGCATGTGGGCCATGTGAGCGTCGGCGATTTCGCCTCCGTCGGCGCCCGCTCCACCTTGGTTCCCGGAGCAGTGGTTGGACCACACACCATCGTGGAAGCCGGATCCGCCATCTACGGCGAAACCCGCGAGAACTCGCGCTATGCCGGATCCCCGGCCGCTCGCGAGGGACGGGCCAAGCCACGCTGGCCCGAAGAAATTCCGTCATACCGGGTCCTTCCGCGCGTGCTGGGCGCGGTCGGTTCGATATTGCTGAACCTCTTGCAGTGGTTGCCGGTGGTTTTGGCCGTGTTGGCGGTCACTCCGATGCTGCGTGCCGAGGAATCGCTGACCTCGATCGGCTGGAAAATCATCCCGGCGGTGCTGCTTGCCGCGCTGGTATGGTTCCTGTCCATGATGGCGCTGATCGTCATCGAGGTGCGGTTGCTGTCCATCGGCCTGGTCGAAGGCTGGCATCCGGTGACCTCCCGGGTCGGCTGGCAGGCGTGGGCGACCGAACGCGTGCTGGATACCGCCCGCGATGTGCTCTTCCCGCTCTACGCTTCATTGTTCACCCCGGTGTGGCTGCGGCTGCTCGGCGCCAAGGTCGGCCGTGACGTGGAAATCTCCACGGTGCTGCTGATCCCGAAGATGACCGCCATCGCCTCGGGCGCTTTTTTGGCCGATGACACCATGGTCGCCTCCTACGAATTGGGCGGCGGCTGGATGCATATCGCCCCGGTGCGCGTGGGCAAAAAAGCGTTCCTCGGCAACTCCGGCATCCTGCATGCCGGTCGCCGGGTGCCTAAGCGCTCGCTGATTGCGGTGCTTTCGGCGACCCCCCGCAAGATGAAGGCCGGAACTTCCTGGATCGGCTCTCCCCCGCATAAGCTGCGGCGCACCACGGTGGATGCCGAATCCGAGCGTACCTACCAGCCGCCGATGAAGCTCAAGATCATGCGTGCGGCCTGGGAGCTCTCCCGTTGCCTGGCGGTCTTCACCACGGTAGGCATCGCCGCCGGAGTGCTCTGGGCGCTGTCCGCGCTGGTGACCCACGTGAACCCGCTGTCCGCCGCGCTGCTCTCCGGCGCGGTACTGGTCTTGGCCGGAGCTCTCGCCGCAGCCAGCGCGTTGGCCGCCAAATGGCTGGTGGTCGGGGTGATCCGCCCGGGCGAGCACACGCTGTGGAGCTCGTTCATCTGGCGCACCGAGATGGTCGACTCCTTTGTGGAGCTGGTCTGCGCCCAGTGGTTTGCGCGGCTGGCCTCCGGCACGCCGGCGCTGGTCTGGTTCCTGCGTGCGCAGGGCGCAAAGATCGGGCACGGGGTGTGGTGTGAAAGCTACTGGTTCCCCGAGGCAGACCTGGTCACCTTGGAAGATCACACGACGGTGAACCGCGGCAGCGTATTGCAGACCCACCTGTTCCACGACCGCATCATGTCCATTGACACGGTCACCCTCGGGTCCGGGGCTACGCTCGGCCCGCACAGCGTCATCCTGCCGGCTGCGAAGATCTCCGATGGCACCACCACCGGACCGGCTTCGCTGGTGCTGCGCGGCGAGGTGCTGCCAGCAAATACCTACTGGCGCGGCAATCCGGCGGTACGCTGGAACATCACACCCGACGAATCACAGACAGCATAGGACCGCGCCGGATGCCCCAGAAGATCTTGGATGAATACACCAAGCACCACGGTTCGGCCGCGTACACCGTGGACCACTACGACCTGGAACTGACTTGCAAGCTCGCCAGCAACCTGCTCGAAGGCAAGGCGGTACTGCACCTGCGCGCGCTCCAGGACCTGGACACCGTGCAATTGAACCTGCACGGGCTGCGCGTGCTGAAGGCCACCTGCCAAGGCAAAAAGGCCCAGGTCTCCAAGCGCAACCACCGCATCGAGGTGCAGCTGCCGAGCCGCTTGGCCGCCGGCGAGCGCACCGAGCTGACCCTGCGCTATGCAGGCAACCCCGGGGTGCAAAACGGCATCTGGGGCGAGGTCGGCTGGGAAGAGCTGACCGATGGGGTGCTCGTTTCCGGTCAGCCGACCGGCGCGGCGACGTGGTTCCCCTGCAACGACCACCCGAGCCACAAATCCACCTACCGCTTCTCCATCGCCACCGACGCCGGCTACCGGGCGGTGGCCAACGGCGAACTGATCAACCATTCACGCGCCGCCAGCCGCGACACCTGGGTCTACGAGCAGCGCGAACCGATGGCCAGCTACCTGGCTACCTTGCAGATCGGCCGCTATTCGGAGATCCCCTTCGACGAGGATCGGCATCTGGTGGCCTATGCGGTGCCCGGCATGGATCTGAAGGTCCGCGGGGCCTTCGGCAAACAGACCGAAATGGCAGAGGTCTTCGAACGGCACTTCGGCCCGTACCCCTTCGAGAGCTACAAGATCGTGGTGGTCAACGACGAGCTGGAGATCCCGCTCGAGGCCCAGGGGCTGAGCATCTTCGGGCTGAACCACCTGTCCATGGACTGGGAGGCGCAGCGCCTGATCGCCCACGAATTCTCCCACCAGTGGTGGGGCAACTCGCTGACCCTGAAGCGTTGGAAGGACATCTGGCTGCACGAGGGCTTCGCCTGCTTCAGCGAGTGGCTGTATTCCGAAGCCGCCGGGGTCATGCCCATGGCCGAACGCGCCCGGCTGGCCTGGGAACTGCTCGACGGGCAGGACCAGGATTTGGCCATCGGGGATCCGGGGGCCAAGGACATGTTCGATGACCGCGTATACAAGCGTGGCGCGATGGCGCTGTTCGCGCTGCTCGGAGAGCTTGGCACCGAAACCTTCTACACGATGCTCAAAGAGTGGGCGGCCGCCCGAAGCCACGGGCACGTAGACACCGAGGCGTTCATCGCGCACGCCCAGGGTTTCGCCCCCGACGCACTGGATGTCGCCGCCCTGCTGCGGCCGTGGCTGTACGACCAGAAGCTGCCGGTTTTCCCACGCTAGCGCGCCGCATAGAACACCACCTACGAACCGTCGAGTCTGCTCGGCGGTTCGTTTCTTTAAGCGCAGTTGCGCACTGCTCCATGGTCCTGCCCGTTTGCATCGTCGGATTCTGAATGCCAAAAACTTCGCTACTCGGTATTGCTAACTACCAGTAGTCTGCGATACTATCTACTGGTAGTCATTATCACTAGATAGCGCTTGGAGGGCCTCTATGGCAAAGCAGATGACCGAAATGCTCAAGGGCACCCTGGAGGGGATCGTCCTGGCGATCTTGGATGAATCTCCAGCCTACGGATACGAAATCACCGCACGGCTGCGCGGCAAAGGGCTCAGCGACATCGTCGAAGGAACCGTCTACGCCCTGCTGATCCGCTTGGAGAAACGCGGTCAGGTCGACGTGGAAAAGGTGCCCTCGGAAAAAGGGCCACCGCGCAAGGTCTATACCTTGAACGCGATGGGCCGCGATTACCTCGAAGAGTTCTGGAAGAACTGGTTCTTCCTCTCCGAGCGCATCGAAGCATTGCACAAAAATTACACCAACCACCCAGAAGGAAAATCCTCATGAGCACCAAATGGTACGAAATCCTCACCGGCCAGCTGCAGCAGAAAAAGCAGTACAAGGAAGCCAAGGCCCGCTTGGACGCGCTGCCCGAGCCCTACCGCGCCACGGCTACGGCGTTGAATCGCTACTTCATGTATTTCGGCGGCATCACCGATGGGGACACCCTGGTGCAGATGTTCATCGACCACGCTGACCTGTGGGAGCGAGCCTCCATCGACCGGCTGCCGCTCCGTGAAGTTGTTGGCGAGGACCCAGTGGAATTCGCTGAAAACTTCACCCTGTCCTACGGAGGAAAACAATGGATCGACAAGGAACGCGCCCGGCTGATCAAGGCAGTTCAGGACGCGAAACGAAGCGAAGAATCATGAACACCGAGAGTGCACCCACCGCAATCAGCGTCCGCGGGCTGAAAAAGTCGTATAAGGACCTCCAGGTGCTCCGCGGGGTTGACCTGGAGGTAAGCCCCGGAGAGATCCTGGCGCTGCTCGGCTCGAATGGCGCCGGGAAAACCACACTCGTGCGGATACTTTCCACGCTGCTGGCCGCAGATGCAGGCAGTGCGCTCGTCGCCGGTTTTGATACCGCCACCCAGGCGCACCGGGTCCGCGAAACGATCAGCCTGACCGGTCAATTCACCGCCATCGATCCGGTGCTCAGCGGCCGCGAAAATCTAGTCTTGATGGCGCAGCTGCGTCACCTGAAAAACGCGAGTCAGCATGCCGAGGAGTTGCTGGAACGATTTGCGCTTAGCGACGCTGGCGACCGGAAGGCCGCGACCTATTCCGGAGGAATGAGCCGCCGGCTAGACATTGCGATGAGCCTGATCGGGAATCCTCGCATCATTTTCTTGGACGAGCCAACCACCGGCTTGGATCCGCAGGCACGCTTGGAGGTCTGGGATACCGTACGCCGGCTCGCCGCGGACGGCACCACCGTGCTGCTGACCACGCAGTACCTCGACGAGGCCGAACAGCTGGCGGATCGTATCGCGATCTTGCACCGGGGAACCATCATTCAAAATGGGACCCTCGACCAACTCAAGGACTTGCTGCCGCCAGCCCACGTAGAATACGTGAAGAAGCAGCCCTCCTTGGAGGACGTGTTCCTCGCCTTGGTCGGCGCCCCCGATCAGGAGCAGCCATGAGCACCCACGCGCTACACGACACCGGCGTACTCACCGGACGCTCGCTGCGTCATATCCTGCGCAGTCCCGACACGATCATCACCACCGCGATCACCCCGATCGCCATGATGCTGTTGTTCGTTTATGTGCTCGGAGGTGCAATCAATACCGGCACCGATGGCTCCTACATCAACTACCTATTACCCGGGATCCTGCTGATCACCATTGCCTCGGGCATTGCGTATACCGCCTACCGGCTGTTCCTGGACTTGCAAGGGGGCATCTTTGAACGCTTCCAGTCCATGCCGATCTCCCGATCCAGCGTGTTGTGGGCGCATGTATTCACCTCGCTGCTCGCAAACCTGGTATCGATCGCCATCGTCATCGGGGTGGGACTGCTGATGGGCTTCCGCGCCCAAGCCTCGATCGGGGGCTGGTTGGCGATAGTCGGGATCCTGGTGCTCTTCGTCTTGGCGTTGACTTGGCTCGCGGTCATCGCCGGGCTGAGCGCGAAGACCGTAGATGGGGCCAGCGCATTCAGCTACCCGTTGATCTTCGCCCCATTCATCAGTTCCGCTTTTGTGCCTACCGCCTCGATGCCCTCTCCGGTGGCCTGGTTCGCCGAACACCAGCCGGTGACCTCCATCGTTGACACGCTTCGGGCCTTATTTTCCGGACAGCCGGTTGGACAAGAAATATGGGTGGCGCTGGCCTGGCTGCTGGGAATCCTAGTGATCGCGTACTCGCTGGCGAATCTGATCTATCGCCGTAAAATCAGCTAGCCGCGAGATGACAGCAGCCGAGCCGAGGCATGCGCATCCCCTTACCCGACTCGGCTCGGCGGATCGCCCACAAAGATTGAGCGGATTCGCTGCGCATAGCAGGCCACCGCTGCACCAATGAAATTTCAACCGGATCGTTAACCGGCGAACGCCGACCGTTCCCCGCATTCCCCTTCGACGCCACGAGGCGAAGCCCGCGCCCGGCGAGTTCAATTTTCGCTTCTGTCCAGCAAACCGCATTAATCACATCTACCCTTTTCAAGCCCTGGTTTCCCAATTGTTCATTTTGTGTTAACCGGGAAAAATTAGGCTGGGGTTATGACGGTTGAACTCCCCCTCCTCGAAGAGGCTTTCCGCGGATATTCGGTTCTAGACAATGACGACGACGACCCGGTCTTAGTTCGCGCCGACGGGAGCATCGTGGACACTTGGCGGGAGGACTACCCGTACGAGGCCAAGATGGACCGTGTCACCTACGACGCGGAGAAGCGAGCGTTGCAGATCGAACTGCTGAAGCTGCAAAAGTGGCTCAAGGTGCATGGTCGACGTCTGATGATCGTCTTCGAGGGCCGCGATGCCGCCGGCAAGGGCGGCACGATCAAGCGGTTCGCCGAGCACCTGAACCCCCGCGGCGCTCGTGTAGTCGCGCTCGAAAAGCCGACGGAGCGCGAATCCAGCCAGTGGTACTACCAGCGCTACATCGAGCATTTCCCGACCGCCGGGGAGATCGTGCTCTTCGACAGGTCCTGGTACAACCGCGCCGGGGTGGAACGCGTGATGGGGTTCTCCACGCAAAACCAGGTGGAGCATTTCCTGGAGCAGACCCCGCACTTCGAACGGCTGCTCGTCGAGGAGGGCATCGACCTGGTGAAATTCTGGTTCTCCGTCTCCGCCGGCGAACAGCTGACCCGCTTCACGATTCGCCGGATCGACCCGGTGCGCCAGTGGAAGCTCTCCCCCATGGACCTGGCCTCGCTGGACAAGTGGGATGACTACACGGCCGCGAAGAAGCAGATGTTCTTGAAGACCGATACCGAGCACGCCCCGTGGACGGTGGTGAAGTCCAACGACAAGAAACGCGCCCGGTTGCAGGCGATGCGCCACGTGCTGAACCTCTTCGAATACAAGGGCAAGGACCACGAGCTGGTAGGCACCCCGGACCCGAAGATCGTCGGCCGCGCCGCGCGGGTCATCAACCACGGCGAGGAGTTCTAGCGCCGGCCCTTGTACCTCGGCCGCAGCCGGCACTACGCTGAGGCAACCGACAAACACCGCCGCCAGTTGACGGCGGGATGCCCAGCGCGAAGGAACGACCATGGCCGAATCCGCGGAAACCGAGCGGCGAGCCGCCGCGCCCGCTCCCTATGTGCTCTTCCCCGGGACCGCCCGGGAAGCCTTGGGCCGCTACGCGCAGATCTTCGGCGGGGAGCTTGCACTGTTCAGCTACGCAGAATTTTCCCGCACCGATGGCGCCGGCGAGGCGATCGCCCACGGAATGCTCGATGGCGTGGTCACCCTCTTCGGGGCGGACGCCGCCGAAGGGGAAAAGTCCGTGGCCATGCAGGGGCTGATGCTTTCGCTGCTGGGAACCGCGCCCCCGGAGGTTTTGCACGGCTGGTTCGACCAGCTCGCGCAGGATGGTTTGGTGATCGATCCGCTCGCGGCTAAGCCGTGGGGCGCCACCGACGGGCAGGTGGTGGACCGCTTCGGGCTGCACTGGCTGATCGGCTACGACCCCGAAGGCTAGGCCCCTCCGGAGCGCGACGGCATGCTTTATGAGGGCAGCGGATTCCCGTACGGATAATCCACCCACACCCCATCGCCGCGCTCGGGGCAGTGCCGCTCGGCCCCGTTGCGCACGCAATGCGTGTCCGCCGGGTAGCGGTGCCCCTGCAGCAGCTTGCCGAATTCGATCGATCCCAGATCGGATACCTCGCGTCCGTCTCGGTAGCGCAGCGCGTAGTTGAAATAGCGGAAGCGGCGCTTGGTGAACCGGCGGATCCCGGACAATGCCGAGGCGCGCACCGCAACGGGCAGCTCAAGACTCATGGTGCCATCATTCCGCATGGCCGGACGCGTCGAATCCGCTGGCGACGACCGTGGTGAAATGCTCAACGACGGGGAACGGCTCGTAGAAGTGATGCAGCGCCTGCTTCCACCGCTGGTATTCCGGCGAACGGCGAAAGCCCTCGGTGTGGGCCGCAACCGACACCCAGCGCACCAGCAGCAGATAGTCTCCCGGGGATTCGATCGAACGCGATAGCTCCAAGTTCGCGAACCCCGGTTGGCATTCGATCAGCTTTCGCGCCTCGGCGAAGGCGGCCTCAAATTCTGCTTCCTGCCCTTGTCGGACAGGAAGTATCGCGTGTTCCAGGATCATTCTCTGAGCCTAGCAATTCACGGTTTAGCGGATCCTATGTGACGCGCCGCGGCCCGCCGTCGCGAGGGCTAAGCGGCCCACCGCTCGCTTCGTGGGCCCCGTTTTACGAGCTCACGCGCGGAAGATGCGGCGCGGGATCTTGGCTGGCTCCGCTGCCCTATCCAGATGCGGCGGCTCTGCCTATGCTGGGAGGCGTAGGTCCCATGCCGCGTCCAACAATACGAAGGAAGGCATCCTGATGGAACCAGAGACCCTTGTGCTCGCCGGAATTCTTTTGCTGTCGCTGATCGCGGTGACCACCGGAGGTCAGCTGCTGCTCAGGATCACCACCGGTGCGCTGTACGCCAATGAGCTGCAGAAGTCCTGGTTTCGTGCCGGGCACGCGCATGCCGGCGTGCTGCTCGTGCTTTCTCTGGCGCTGCTTCCCTATACCGATCATTTCGCCACGGAGAACTTTTTCGGCTCTGTGGCTCGGCTCGGCGTACCAGTTGCCGCGATTTTGATGCCGGCGGGATTCTTCCTCAGTGTTATCGGCAAGGACCCGCAAAAGCCCAGCAAGCTAGCTTGGCTGATCGCGGTCGGGGCCGCTTCGCTCATTGCGGGCCTGCTCGCCGCGGGAATCCTGGCCATTCAAGCCGGGGCCGGCGGATAATCCACCGGTTCGAGGGCGCGGGTTTGTCCCGTTGAAAGGGCTGGCAGGTTCGGCAGGCGCAGCTTTCGAAGGTTTAGGAGCCCAGCTCGTCTTCGGGAAGCGTGGCACGCGGCCCCAAGGGTTCGTCGGATTCCTCTTCCCACTCCATCGTGGGTGTGGGTGGATCATCCAGGTGCACGCCGGCGCCGCGTTGGATCATGGTGACCGCCCCCATCGCCAGGAACACCGCAACGGCAACCGCCGCGGCACCGAGCACCAGGATCAGCAAGACGGCGCCGAGGCGCGAAGCTACACGTGAGCCCATGGGATACCGCCTTCCGAGTCTGCCATAAACGCTAATTCTATCCGTTCGCGCCAGATTCGGCCGGGACAACGGCAGAAACCTTCGGCCTGTTCACGAAATTTTCATCCGGCAACGGCGAACGCCCCGAGATTTCCGCGGGCTGCGGATCTCTCGGGGCGTTGGGCGTGATAGGCCGTGCCTAACGCTGGGTGGCGCCGAACTTCTCGGTAGCCAGGGCCACCGCGGCGGCGCGCGCCTCGGACGCTTCATCGGCGGTCAGCGTGCGATCCGCGGAACGGAAACGCAGCCCGAAGGCCAGCGACTTCTTGCCGTCCTCGATGCCCTTGCCCTGGTAGACATCGAATAGGGCGATGTCTTCGAGCAGGGCACCGGCACCTTCGCGCAGGGTGCGCAACACGTCGCCGGCGACAACGTGCTCGTCCACGATCAGCGCGACATCCTGAGTGGCCAGCGGCTGGGTGGACAGGTGCTGTGCGACGACCACGGCGGGAGCGGCTGCCATCAGTGCGGTGGCGTTCAGCTCCATGGCGACCGTGCGGGCCGGCAGATCGGCGTCCTTGAGCAGCTGCGGGTGCAGTTCACCGGCGTAGCCGATGACTTCTCCGTTGAGCTTCAGTGCTGCGACACGGCCCGGGTGGAAGGCCTGGTGGCTGCCCTGGGCAACCTCCAGCGGTGACCCGAGCAGATCCGCGATCGTGCGTGCGGTATCCAGCGCGTCGGCCCAGTCCCAGGCGCGCGGGGTGAACCCGGCGCCTGCGGCGGCCTCGTGGCCGGTGAAGACCGCGGCCACATGCCACGGCTGCTCCGGCACCCCGCCGAACAGTTCGGCCAGTACCTCATCGCTTGGTTTGACGCCCAACGGAGGCAGCACCGATGAGCCCAGCCGTTCTCCCGGCAGGAACACCAAGCCGCCCTCGTAGAGGGCCAGGTCGCGGAATCCGCGGCCCAGGTTGCGCCGTGCGGTGTCCAGCAGGCCCGGCAGCATCGAGGTGCGCAGGAAACGGAACTCCTTGGAGATCGGGTTGGCCAGGGTCACCGCGTCGACCGTGGTTCCGGCCACCGGTGCGCCGAAGGCGTTGTTCTGCGCCGCGGAGACGAACGGGTAGGACAGGATTTCGGTCAGCCCGAAGTCGGCCAGGCCCTGCAGGATGCGGCGGCGCTGGGACTGCGTGCGAGTCAGGCCGCGGCCCGGAGGGGCCACCGGCAGGGTCGCGGGGATCTGGTCGTAGCCAACCACGCGGGCGACCTCTTCGACCAGGTCCTCCTTGATCGCCAGGTCCGGGCGCCAGCTCGGTGCGGTGACCGAGAAGCCGACGGCGGTCTGCGCGACGGACGCGCCGATGCCTTCCAGCGCCTCGATGGTCTGCGCGTCGGTGTACGGCACGCCGATCAGGCGTTCGGCGTATCCGGCCGGCAACTCGATCACGGTGGGCGCCGGGATTTCGCCGGCGTCGGTGACCCGCGCGGTCTCGGTGCCGCCGGCAAGTTCGACCAGCAGCTGCACCGCGCGCTGTGCGGCAATCTGCATCACCTGCGGGTCAACTCCGCGCTCGAAACGCTTGGAGGCTTCCGAAGGCAGCTTGTGGCGGCGGCGCGAGCGGGCAATGGAGACCGCATCGAAGTGCGCGGCCTCGATCAGCACGCGGCCGGTCCCATCCGATACCTCGGTAGTGGTCCCGCCCATGACGCCGGCGATGCCGATGGCACCGGACTGATCGGTGATCAGCAGGTCCTCGACGTGCAGCTCGCGCTCCTTGGCGTCCAGGGTGGTGAGCTTCTCCCCGGGGTTTGCCCGGCGCACGGTGATGGGCCCGGTGAGCTTGTCCGCATCGTAGAAGTGCAGCGGCGCGCCGAGTTCGAGCATCACGTAGTTCGAAATGTCCACGATCAGCGAGATCGAACGCATGCCGGCCAGCTGCAGGCGCGAGGCCATCCAGCGCGGGGTCGGGCGGCTCGGATCGACGCCGGTGACTTCGCGGGTCACGAAGCGGGTGCAGCCTGGCACGCCGTAGATCGGGGCCTGGTCCGCCAGGGTGACCGGCAGGCCTGCCTCGGCGGCCGCGGTGACCTTCACCGTGGTGGCCGGGTCGGTGAACGAGGTTCCGGTGGCCAGCGCGTATTCGCGGGCGACGCCGCGGATCGAGAAGCAGTAGCCGCGGTCCGGGGTCACGTTGATCTCGGCGGCCTGATCGGTCAGCCCGAACAGTTCCATGACGTCGGTGCCCAGCTCCGGGTCCAGGCCCAGGGTGGAGAGCACCATGATGCCATCGTGGTCCTCGCCGATGCCCAGCTCGCGGGAAGAGGCGATCATGCCGGCCGAGACGTGGCCGTAGGTTTTGCGCGGGGTGATCTTGAAGTCCCCGGGCAGCACCGCACCGGGCAGGGTGACAACAACCTTGTCGCCCTCCACGAAATTGTGCGCGCCGCAGATGATGCCCTGCACCCCGGATGGCTCGATGCCCTCGCCGGTCAGGGTCTGCTCCTGGCCTTCCGGAACGACGCGGACCTGGCACCAGTTGATGGTCTTGCCGTTGGTCTGCTCCTCCTTGACCAGGGAGAGCACCTGGCCGACGACGATCGGGCCGGACAGGGTGTCGGAGGGACGGTGCACGTCCTCTTCCTCGAGGCCGACCTTGACCAGGTCTGCCATGATGTCTTCGGCCGAGGCGTCGGCCGGTACCTGCGCATACTCGCGCAGCCATGAAAGCGGAATACGCATAACCTAGATCTCCATCCTGAAGTGCTGGCTGAAACGGACGTCGCCCTCGATCATGTCGTGCATGTCGGGAACGTCGTTGCGGAACATGAGCGTGCGCTCGATGCCCATGCCGAAGGCGAAGCCGGAGTACTCTTCCGGATCGATGCCGGCGGCGCGCAGCACATTCGGGTTGATCATGCCGCAGCCTCCCCACTCGATCCAGCGCGGTCCGCCCTTGGCCCCGGGGTGCCAGATATCGAGCTCGGCGCTCGGTTCGGTGAACGGGAAGTAGGCCGGGCGCAGCCGGATCTGCGCCTCGGCGCCGAACATCTGGCGGGCGAAGTGCTCCAGCGTGCCGCGCAGATCGGCCATGGTCAGGCCCTTGTCCACGGCCAGCCCCTCGAACTGGTGGAAGACCGGGGTGTGGGTGGCGTCCAGCTCATCGGTGCGGAAGGTGCGCCCCGGGCAGAGCACGTAGACCGGCACCTCGCGCTCCAGCATCGAGCGGACCTGCACCGGGGAGGTGTGGGTGCGCAAAACCAGGTGCGCGTCTGCCGGCTCGATGAAGAAGGTGTCCTGCATTTCGCGGGCCGGGTGGTCCGGCTTGAAGTTCAGCGCGTCGAAGTTGAACCATTCGGATTCCACCTCGGGGCCCTCGGCGATTTCCCAGCCCATGCCGACGAAGATGTCCGAGACGCGGTCCTGCAGGACCGAGAGCGGGTGGCGGGCCCCGGCGCGGCGGCGGCGCGGCGCGGCGGTGACATCGACGGTCTCCTCGACGAGGATGCGGGCGGCTTCGGCTTCTTCGAGCACTTCGGTGCGCGCGGCCAGGGCCTTGTTGACGCGGCCGCGGGCGCCACCGACGAGCTTGCCGGCTACGGCCTTCTCGGTTTTGTCCAGCTTGCCGATCTGGCGGTTGGCCAGCGACAGCGCGGACTTCTCCCCGGTGTGAGCCAGCCGTGCGTCTTTTAGTTCGGTCAGGTCGCCGGCGGTCTCGATGGCTGCTAGTGCCGCCTGGACCGCGGCGTTGATGCCTGCTTCATCGGTCGGATGCGGGACGCTTTGGTCCGTTTCCGTTGCCTCTTGGGTTGTCTGATCAGACATGGGATCGATCGATCCTTCTCTTCGCTCGTGGAACTCTTGGTTCCTATTCTATTGGCTAGGGCCCGCCAACGTTTCAACGATGACGGGCCCGGGCCGTGAAGATGCTTACGATTCGCCTAGTGGCCGCTCGGGTCCTTGGCACCCTTCGGCGCAAAGGCCAGGGCAATGATCAGCACGAGCACCAGCAGGGCGCCGCCGAAGATCATCGAGTAGAACAACGCGTAGTTGGCGCTGCCGGTGGCCTTGTATTCCTCGGCGCCGGCCATCATGTCGAAGGCTACCGAGTGGTGCTCGACCTCGCCCGCAGAGTGCGAAACAACCTTGCCCGGGAAGCTGACTACCAGGTTTGCCTCGGTGAACTGTTCGTTGACCACGACTTCTCCGGCACCGGGCATCGAGAACTCAAATTCGCCGCCCTTGTCGGTCAGCGAGATCGGGAAGCCGAAGGTGCTGAAGGCATCCTGCAGCTGGACGAAGTTCATCTTGCCGACGGTTTCGAAGCGCAGGCCGACGTTTTCCCCGTCGTCGACGGTGGTGTAGCTCCACTGCTCGCCGAGGATCTGATCCAGTTCATCGGTGTTCAGCTGGCTGGCCAGCACCTCTTCGAAGGGCTGCCCCTGCAGGTTTTCCTGATGAGTGGTGACCTGCAGCGCACCGGTGGCCTGATCGGCACCGGTCACATTGACTTCAGCGTTCATGTTGACGCATCCGGACAGGGCCAGGATTGCGGTAAATACCAGCGCGAGAACGCCAAGAAGTCTCTTCACTCGGATTGCTCCTCAAGTTTATTGATTGATTATCTACATTTTGCCGACACCGGGCACTAGTTCCAGCTTACGCGGTTTAGAGCGTGCGCCCTGCATGGGCTTGAGCCAGGCAGGCGGCGACGATCGGCGCGTCCGCTTTGATCCACGGCACCGCGGCACCCAGCGACTCATCCAGAGCCAGCCAGGCCAATTGGTCGTGCCCGTCGAGCGTGTCGGGAGTGCCGGAGCGGATGGTGGCGAACCAGACTCGCATGGCGGCCTGCTCGTTCAGCGCCCAGCCCTGCGCCAGCGGTCCGGTAACTTCGGCGCCGAGCGTGAGCTGCACGCCGAGCTCCTCGCGCAGCTCTCGATGCACCGCCTCGATATCAGACTCCCCCGGTTCGACCTTGCCACCGGGAAATTCCCAGAGGCCGGCCAAGGCTGCCGGGCGGTTGCGCCGGGCAGCCAGCATTTTCGTCGGCGACGCGAAGCTATCGACGATGGCTACGGCGACGATTTGTTTCAGATTCATGGAGGTGTTCCTTGGGCTTTAGCGTTGGGCGCGGGCCGAGGCATACAGGCAGACCGTCGCGGCGGTGCTCACGTTCAGCGATTCGGCCACCCCGTAGAGCGGCACCGCGACCTTGTACCCGGCCAGTTCCTTTTCCTGTTCGTCGAGCCCCTGCCCCTCATTGCCGAAGAGCCAGATGGTGGGCCGCTCGAGCGCCGGTTCATTCGCCGGCAGTTCGGTTCCGGTCCCCGCGCGCAGCACCGCCGAATCCTGCAGGGTGTCCAGGTTGTGGGCCGCGTAGCCATCGGCCGCGAGCACTTGCAGGCGTTCCCCGGCGGCAGCGATGAAGTCGTTGAGGTCGACGTCGCTGAGCACCGGCAGGTGGAAGAGCGAGCCGACGGTGGAGCGCACGGCCTTCGGATTGTAGATGTCGACGCTGTCCTTGGTCAGGATCACCGCGTCGGCACCCGCCGCGTCGGCGGCACGCAGGATGGTTCCGGCATTGCCCGGATCCTGGATTCGGCAGAGCACCGCGATCAGCTTGGGGTTGCTGGCCAGCACCTCGGAAAGCTGCGGCTGGGACATTGCGACGACCGCGAGGATGCCCTGCGGGTTCTTCGTATCCGCCATCGCCGAGATGACATCGCCGGTGACAAAATGAGTGCGCACCTTGGCTGCGTCGAGCAAGGCCGTAAATTCTTCGTGGCGTTCCAGAAAACCAGGGACCACGTAAACTTCTTGGACCAGCTGGTCGTTGGAACGGTGCGCAACCAGCGCCTCGCGGACCGCTTGCGGGCCTTCGGCAAGGAATTCGCCGGTTGCCTCACGGCCCTTGCGGTGGGCCAAGCGGGCGACCGCCTTGACTCGGTCGGCGCGCGGATTGGACATCACGTCTGGGGGAAAGCTCGTCATTATTCGAGAATACCGGTAGAAGCACCGAAGGGTGGGTTCCACACTATGTGCGGTACCCACCCTTCGGTGTGATCTGTCCTACCTGAGGCCTAGCTCAAAGGGAGAAACGGATTTACTTCATCTGCTGGCGGGATTCTCCACCAGCTGGCTCGAAGCCTGCGCCCTTGGCAGCTTCGATCGAGTTGAACCAGAACTCGGCCTCGGTCTGCTCGTACCAGGTCGAGCCTGGGACGTGGTACTTGTTCGATCCGGCGTTGCCCTTGATGACGAAGCCTTCTGGTGCGTCCTGGCCTTCAACGGCCTTGATCACGCCTTCGCCTTCGACGCTCTTGGCTGCTGGTGCAGCTGCGGCCTTTGGAGCCTTGGCAGCCTTTGGTGCGGAAGCTGGTGCTTCTGCGCCGCGAGGAGCGTTGACATCTGCCGGAAGAGCGTCCTTTGCAACCTTGACCAAGGTAGCGAAAGCGTTCGAGTCCGAAACAGCCAGCTCGGAGAGCATGCGACGGTCAACCTCGACCTCAGCGGCCTTCAGGCCCTGGATCAGACGGTTGTAGGTCAGGCCGTTGGCGCGGGATGCAGCGTTGATACGCTGGATCCACAGGCGACGGAAGTCGCCCTTGCGCTTACGGCGGTCGTTGAAGCTGTAAACGAACGAGTGGAGCAGCTGCTCCTTGGCCTTACGGTACAGGCGCGAACGCTGACCGCGGTAACCCTTTGCGCGTTCCAGAACGACGCGACGCTTCTTATGGGCGTTTACTGCCCGCTTCACACGTGCCACGTGTGTACTCCTTCAAGTCAGTTCCTCCCACCCGGGATAACCAGGTGAAAGCGAAATCTATGGTTGTTGGGGTTGTGCTTCCCCGAATTGCGAAAGGGAGAGCTTAGAGGCCCAGCATCCGCTTGATGGTCTTCACATCGGCCTTAGCTACCAGCTGGTCAGAAGCCAGGCGGCGCGTGACGCGCGAGGACTTGTGCTCCAGGTAGTGACGACGGTTGGCCTGCTGGCGCTTGAGCTTGCCGCTACCAGTCAGCTTGAAGCGCTTCTTGGCGCCACTGTGAGTCTTGAACTTCGGCATAGCTGCCGTTCTCCTAACGTGCTCCACATAAATCGTGAGATCTGTGGGGATCATCCGAAGCGGGCCTCTTGGCAAGGTGACCGCTGCTGTTCTCTTGTAGTTGGACCTTCGCAAGGAAGATCCTTCACCGTTTCCGATGACGGGCCCGGAGGCCCAACAGGCTTGGGCTAGGCTTCGCCTTCAGCCGCGTTGCGAGCCTGCTCCAGCTTCGCGAGAGCTTCATCATCCATCGCTGCTGCGACGTTCTGACCCTCGGTCTCTTCTGGGGCGTCGGTGCGGATCTTGCGCTTCGCGCTTTCCCGGCCACCCGACTTCTGCTGCTGTTCGCGGCGAGCCTCTGCCTTGTTCTTCAGCGGACCTACAACCATGACCATGTTTCGGCCATCGATGCGAGGGGTGGACTCTACGAGCCCGACCTCTGCTACGTCTGCTGCAAACTTTTCTAGCAAGCGAATGCCCATCTCTGGGCGTTGCTGCTCACGTCCACGGAACTGGATCATGGCCTTGACCTTGTCGCCTGCGCCTAAGAAGCGCAGTGCGTGGCCGACCTTGGTCTCGTAGTCGTGGGTGTCGATCTTCAGACGGAAGCGGACTTCCTTCAGGATCGTGTTGGTCTGGTTCTTACGAGCTTCACGAGCCTTGACAGCGGCTTCGTACTTAAACTTGCCGAAGTCCATCAGTTTGCATACAGGAGGCTTGGCGGTCGGTGCCACCTCGACCAAGTCCAGATCGGACTCGACAGCTAGTCGGAGCGCGTCCTCGATGCGGACGATTCCTACCTGCTCACCATTGGGGCCGACGAGACGTACCTCTGGCACGCGAATGCGCTCATTAATGCGTGGATCGCTGATGTGTCACTCCTGATTTTCGTAAGTCACTTACTCGCAAATGAAGAAGGCCCCCGTCTGCGAAGTGCAGGCGAAGGCCACAGAATAGACGACACAATAGTTTTACGATTCTTCCTCGTAAAGCTATTTCCGGATACTCATAAATATCCTGCCGAATTACCCGGAAGCCTGAACGGCTACTGCGGGTGGGAGTTGGCCTCCACTTGCATGGCTCAACACTGATCTCTTGGTGACATCATCCGGATACCGGACGCTCTCAAGTACCTGTATTGAGTCGGTCTGTGACAAGCTTAGCAGTATGAGTACCGAAGACACCAACTCGCAGCAGCACGCCGTCGAGCAGCAGATGCGCGACATCGCAGAAGTTCCAGCAGTAGAGATCATCACCACCGCCGCAGTTCACCTGATGAGCGCGGCCGCGGTCAAATGCGGACTGGCAGAAGGTGATGATGCCGATGAGCTGAAGGATCTTGATGAAGCTCGCAAGCTAATTACCGCTCTGGCTGGCCTAGTCACCGCGGGGGCACCCGAGCTTGGTTCACAGCACGCGGCACCGCTGCGTGACGGTCTGCGAAGCCTTCAGCTCGCCTTCCGCGAAGCATCATTGATCCCGGATGCACCAGGCAAGGGCCCGGGCGAGAAGCTCACCGGACCGGTCAACTAGCGATTGTTTCGCAGAATTTTAAGAGATTAACGTCATGGATCCGCTTCCTTTGGGAAGCGGATCCATGCTCGTTTAAACACGAGCTTTCCGTTTCGGAACAGATATTGCCGGATCGGAACGAGCCACAACGCCTTGCACTAGATAGGCTTCGGTAATGGATACCTTCGAACAGCCGGTACTGCATGCCGGGCGCTATGTCTTGCGGCCGTTCGACATCGGCGACGTGGCATTGATCGAGGCGGCTTCGCTGGATCCGCTCATTCCGTTGATCACCAGCGTTCCCGTTAAGGGATCCAGCCAGGACTTCGCGGACTTCATCTCCAGGCAGCAGCAGCGTGTGGCTGACCGCACCGGGTATTCCTTCGCCATCGCCGAGGCACAGACGAATCGGGCGATCGGGCAAATTGGGCTGTGGCTGCACAACGTTGCTGCCGGCCGGGCAAGTATCGGATACTGGATCGATCCTGCACAACGCGGACGCGGTGCAGTGAGCGCGGCGTTGGATGCACTCACCGTTTGGGCCTTGAAGCTTGCGGCCATCCATCGGGTGGAGCTGTACATCGAGCCTTGGAACGAAGGGTCCTGGCGGGCCGCCGAAAAATGTGGTTTCACCCGCGAAGGATTACTGCGAAGCTGGCAACTGATCGGCACCGAGCGCAAGGACATGTACTGCTACTCCCGGCTGAAAACCGAGGGCCCGGCGCACTAGCAAAAGCACGATTCCACTACGAGAGGCAGGATCATTGATGGACCGTCAAACGCAGAAGATTGTTCTGGAACCATTGCACGAGGGGCATCGGCAGTTCGTCATTTCCCTGGCCTCCGATGAACGAGTCACTCGCTATATCGGTGATGGTTCGGTCTGGGACGACCAGACGATCGGCGAGCGAATTCAATTGGCACTGAGCGCTTTGCCGCTTGCCACGGTTGGGGCCACTCGCTGGTTTGTGGCTATCGCTGCGGGGCATCCGGCAGGGCTGGTCGTGGCCACCCGTAAACCCGAGGGAGTCGAACTTGGGTATTGGGTCTCCCCCGGCTATTGGGGTCAGGGAATCGCCGGTGCCATGGTCAATAGCGCGCTAGGGCTCATCCCCGAACTATTTCAGGTGCGCCGTTTGATCGCTCGGGTCGACCCAGCCAATGTTGCCTCGGCCAAGTTGTTGGCGCGCAGAGGCTTCACGGGGCGGTCAAGCACCGACGGGCTGGATCACTACGAGCTCAAACTCACCTCGGCCTAAACGAAGTCGCCCATCCGCGCGCGACGGGTGCGGCGCACTCGTCGGCGGATCTGCTGGGCGATCAATGCGATTACCACGATGAATACCGCCAGCAAGCCGATGCCGATAAATGCCTGGGCGGGGCCGAGCGTATCCACGAAGATGCCGGTCAGCGGTGAACCGAGCGCGGTGCCGGTGGTCATCGCCGAACCGTACCAGCCCATGGCCTCGCCGCGGCGTTTCTCCGCGACCAGATCGGTGAGCCATTCGGAGGCCGCCGAGAGCGTGGGCGCGCAGAGCAGGCCCGGGGCGAGCGAGAGCAGCGCCAAGCTCCAGGTGTCGGTGGCGAAATACATGGGCACGGTCAGCACCGCCATCGCCAAGAGCAGCAGGAGCGGGGAGATGGCCCGGTTCATCGAGCCGTAGACCAGCCCGCCGATCAGCGACGAACCGCACCAGAAGAGGAATACGATCCCCAGGTCACCGGAGCGTGACTGCGCTTCGAGTTCGGCAACGATGCCCACCTCGGTGCCCGTGAGCAGCGCACCGGCTCCGCCGGCGGCGATGAACACCGCAAGCACCGAGGCGCTGATCCAGTTGAAGCGGCTCTTGAACGCACGTCCGCGGCTCTTGATCCGGGCGCGCGCGGACTTCCAACCCGCGGTGATCAATTCGCCTTCGACCTCGGCCACGCCGAAGGGGGCCGCGGCGATGAAACTGGCCTCCGCGCCGAGACGCTCCTCGTGCACGTTGGCGCGCAGGGCCACCGCCTTGGGGTCATCACTGCGCGTCGGCGGATTCAAAATCATCAGCGCCAGACCGGCGACCGATGCGGTCACCCCGATGACGCTCAGCCCGATGGTGCTGCTGATCTGCGTGGCGACGATCCCTGCCGAGGCCGGTCCGACGATGAATACCAGTTCGGTGGCCGTCGCATCGAGCGCAAAGGCGGTGCGCCGGTTATCCCCGGTGGTCATGATGCCCAGGGCGGTACGGACCACGGAGAACACCGGCAGCGAGAAGAGCCCGCCGATGAAGGCCAGCGGGTACACCCACTCCAGCGACACGTGCGGGACGGTGCACCAGACGATGGTTTCGACGAAGATCGAAGGAATCAGCGCCCGGCGCAGCCCCCACGCATCGACCCGGGCACCGCGCCACGGGGCGCCGATGGCAATGCCGAGGGTCATCAGCGCGGTAACCAGCCCGGCGGACACCCAGCTCTGATCGAGATTCGTAACCAGGTGCAGAAGCAGCAGCATGCTCAGCGCCGAGTGCGGCAATCGGGCAATCATTCCGATGACTAGCAGCGATGAAATCTGCGGCTGCCGCAGAATCTGCCAATACCGTTTCATACCCGGTGGTGTCCTTTTCTCTTAGTCTGGTGCGCTGAGCAAACTCACTTCGAGCGAATCGACCGCTTCGGCGAATTCTGGGTTTTGGGCGAGGCGCCCATGGATGTCTTTGGTGCTCTGGCGGGCTTCGGCCTCGGGGGTTCTGGCGGCGAAGACGAACTGCAGGTTCAGTTCCGGTCCGGGGCCGCCGCCCAGCACCGCCGCTCCAGAGACATCTCGCGAGCCGACTCCCCGGCCCGGCGCCACCTTCACCGCGCGGAGCGCCGGATAACCGGCGGTCGCCTCTTCGACGAGCTTGGCGATGTGCTCGCTGAGATAGCTGGGGGTCCAATCGGTCTGCTTGGCCAGGTTCCACATCCCGGGACGACGCAGCACGAAGGTGAAATCGCTGCCCGGGTCGAGCACCAGCAGCTGGGCTTCTTCGCTCACCGCAGACAGGGCCGCGCGGGGTGCGTAGACCGCCACCGGTCGGGCCTCGCCATGCCAGGCCTGCAAGCGCTCGACCGTGGTGAATACCGGCAAGGCCATCCGCCCATCGGGTGCCTTGATCTTGACCAACGCCATGTCGGCTTCCTTATCGGCGGCGAAACCATGTTCGGTCAGCGCTTCTTCGCCGAGCTGGGCGACAACCGCCACGAAGACGCGAGCCTGGGACAGGGCCCGATGCACTCCGGCCTCGTCTCCGGTTCCCGCGCGGAGCTCGGCCAGAGCCTGCACCACGGCCGGGTCGGCGGCTCCATCGTCCTTGTCAAACTTGTGCAACGGATTTTCCTCGCCGCTCAAGTCCCGACCGTCCCAGCCTTGGCCGGCAGAATCTGCGCGGTTGCCAGCTTGCGCCAACGCCGCGGCGATATGCCCGGGCAGGTGGCGTTTGGGATCGGATTCGGGGTGCGAAATGCTCATGAAACTATGCTATCTGCCGGGTGCAAATGCGAAAGTCCTGCGACGAAAATCCGTTCATGACCTTTGCCACGCACCCCGGCTCCGGTGCGGAGGGCAAAAGACCCGAACCGGGCCGGTGGGCGCTGGTTCGGGTCCTGGCTCAAAAAATGGTGGAGGCTAGCGGCGCCCTGCCACGTCCAGCGCTTGGGCGAGGGTGAACTGGCCCGCGTAGAGCGCCTTGCCCATGATCGCCCCTTCGATTCCCTCCGAGACCAATTCGCGCAGCACGCGCAGATCTTCCAGCGAGGAGATGCCACCGGAGGCGATCACGGGTTTGGTGGTCTTGGCGCAGATTTCGCGCAGCAGGTCCACGTTCGGCCCGCGCAGGGTGCCGTCCTTGGTCACGTCGGTGACCACATAGCGGGCGCACCCGGCATCTTCCAAGCGTGCCAGCACGTCCCAGAGGTCGCCGCCGTCCTTGGTCCAGCCGTGGCCGGACAGGGTGGTTCCGCGCACGTCCATGCCCACGGCGATCTGCTCGCCGAAGCGTTCGATGACGCGCGCGGTCCAGTCGGGGTTTTCCAATGCTGCGGTCCCCAGGTTCACGCGGGTGGCCCCGAATTCCAGGGCGCGCTCCAGCGAGGCATCGTCGCGGATGCCGCCGGAGAGTTCCACCTTGATGTTCAGTTCGTCGGCGATGCGGCGGACCACCTCGGTGTTATTGCCGCGGTCAAAGGCCGCGTCGAGATCCACCAGATGGAGCCATTCGGCCCCTTCGCGCTGCCAGGACAGGGCCGCCTCCAGCGGGTCGCCGTATCCGGTTTCCGACCCGGCTTCGCCCTGCACCAGGCGAACGGCTTGGCCGCCGGCGATATCTACCGCCGGGAGCAGTTCAAGAATTGGTTGCTCGCTCATAATTTCCTTCTGTCGCTAATGTCTAGAGAGTCTGAACCCAGCCGGCGACAATTGCCGCGGCGGCCAGGGCCCACAATGCGATGATCCACGAGATATGCGCTTTCTGGCTTTTGAGCGAGATCGCGCCGCCGGCGAGGAAGGCACCGAGGGTTAGCAGGATGATGGCCCACATTTCCTAAAGTGTCTCCAACCAGTTGCGCAGCAAGCGGGCCCCGGCGTCGCCGGACTTCTCCGGGTGGAATTGCACGGCGGACAGCGGACCGTTTTCCACGGCCGCGACGAATTCGGTGCCATGGGTGGACCAGGTCACCTGGGGCGGGGTCATCGCCGGTTGGGTGACATCGAACTCCCACTTCTGCACGCCATAGGAATGCACGAAGTAGAACCGCTCGTCCTCGATCCCGGCGAAGAGCCGGCTGTTCTCCGGCGGGCGCACGGTATTCCAACCCATATGCGGAATGACCTCCGCCTGCAGTCGCTCGACCACACCGGGCCACTCGCCGATGCCTTCGGTTTTCACCCCGTGCTCAACACCTTGCTCGAAGAACACCTGATGTCCCACGCAGATGCCCAGCACCGGCTGGCCACCGGCGATGCGGCGGCCGATCCAACGCAGCGCGCCGACCTTGGTCAGCTGCTCCATCACCGAGGCGTAGGCTCCCACGCCGGGAACGACGAGGCCATCGGCGGCCAAGATCGCTTTTGGATCCGCGGTCAGCTCCACCTCGGCGCCGGCGGCTTCCAGCGCGCGCACGGCCGAGCGGACGTTGCCGGATCCGTAATCGAGGACGACGACAGTTTTTTTCGCCACTTAGAGGGCACCCTTCGTGGATGGGATCTTGTCGCCCATGCGGGCGTCCGGCTCGACCGCTTCACGCAGCGCGCGAGCGAAGGATTTGAATTGGGCCTCGACGATGTGGTGCGGATCGCGCCCGGAGAGCACCTCGATATGCGCGCAGATCTGCGCGTGGAAGGTGATGGCCTCGAATACGTGCCGCGTCATCGAACCGGTGAAGTGCCCGCCGATCAGGTGGTATTCCTGGCCTGCGGGTTCCCCGCCGTGCACCAGGTACGGGCGCCCGGAGACGTCAACGACCGAACGGGACAGCGCCTCGTCCAGCGGTGCGTAGGAGGTGCCAAAGCGGCGTATGCCCGCCTTGGTGCCCAGGGCCACGCGCAGCACCTCGCCGATGGTGATGGCCACGTCTTCGACCGTGTGGTGCACGTCGATGTGGGTGTCACCGGTGGCGCGCACGGTCAGGTCGATGAGCGAATGCTTGGACAGGGCGGTGAGCATGTGGTCATAGAACGGCACGCTCGTGCTGATCTCCGAGACCCCGGTTCCGTCCAGGTCCAACTCGACGAAAACTGATGATTCGCTGGTCTCGCGTTCCATCCGGGCGCGACGAGCGCCAATCAATTCGGCAGACATGTCTTCCTTCGCTTGTGTGTGAATTCTACTTCTGTGCACCCAGCAACAAGGCCAGGTGCTCCAGGAAGGCGGTGGTTTCGGCTTCGGTGCCGGCGGTGACGCGCAGCGTTCCCTTGATTCCATTGTCGCGGACAATGATGCCGGCATCCAACAGGCCCTGCCAGATGGCGTGCGGATCTTCCAGTCCGCCGAAGAAAACGAAGTTCGAATCCGAGACAGATGGCTTCAAGCCGAGATCGATCAGCGTGGACACGATGCGGTCGCGCTGGGTCTTGATGTCTTCAACCTGCGCGAGCAGCAGCTCGATGTTCTTCAGCGCCGCGATGGCGGTTGCCTGGGTGACCGCGGAGAGGTGGTAAGGCAGACGCACCAGGCGAATCGCGTCGGTCACCTCGGGGGCCGCCGCGAGATAGCCCACGCGGGCTCCGGCCAGGCCGAAAGCCTTGGACATCGTGCGCGAGACGATCAAGCGCTGGCGCCCTTCGAGCAGGGTAAGCGCCGATCGAGTACCTGCCAGCGAGAATTCTGCGTAGGCTTCATCCACGATCACCATGGCGCCCGTTTCGCTGGCGGCCTCATAGACCGCTTCGATGACGTCTAAGCCCAGTGCGGTTCCGGTCGGGTTATTCGGGGAGCACAGGAATACCACGTTTGGGCGGTGTTCGCGCACCTGCGCGGAGGCGGATTCGGCCGAGAGGGTGAAATCTTCGGCGCGGTTTCCGGCAATGAATTCGGTATCGGTGCCACTGGCGAGCAGCGGGTACATCGAGTAGGTGGGGACGAAACTAAGCAGGCTGCGCCCCGGGCCGCCGAAGGCCTGCAGGATCTGCTGGAGAATTTCGTTGGAGCCGTTTGCGGCCCAGATGTTGTCGGAGGTCAGCCCGTGACCAAGGTAGTCGGCGAGCAGCTCGCGCAATTCGGTAAATTCACGATCCGGGTAACGATTTAGGCTGGCAGCCGCTTTGGCTACTTCCTGAGCGATGGCATCGATAACGGTCGCTGGCAATGGATGGGTGTTCTCGTTGACGTTCAGCTGAATGGGGACGTCAATTTGTGGCGCTCCATATGGGGATAGCCCGCGGAGATTCTCACGCAAGGGCAGCTGACTCAGAAGTTCACTACGGTCATTCACGCATTAATTCTAATGCTGAGGCACTCTCGCCGGTGAATCCACGACAAGAACAGGTAACAATAGTGAGCTGGCACCTAGTTCGAGAGTACCGGGATATCCAAAGTGTCCCCGGCGTACAACACACCGGCATCGATGGAGTTCAATTCCTCAATGTGGCTCATCGCCGCGTTGACTTCGTAGCCCACGGCGTACTCGCTGGCCAGCCCCCATAGGGTGTCACCGGGAATCACGGTGACCTCCACCGTCGCCGGGCCGGTGGGAAGGTCCGTGGACGCTTGGGCGCTGCTGGTGAACATGGTGACCATGAACGCCGCGGCGATCGTGAGCAGGAAGACCGGTATGCCTACCAGTACTGCCCAACCGCGACGATTGATGCGGATCCTCATTGGTGTCTTGCTCTGCTGTGGGTGAAGTGCCAGAGTTGCCACGACTTTTTCTCCTCAACGATTACGGGTGATGCGAACCAATATTCGAATACAACCTTCGAACACCTGTTCGATACTAGTACATCTTTTCTAACAGAGCCAGATCGAACTTGTCCAGATGTTTTCGAACAAATCTTTGAAAGAAGCCCTGCGATCAACTAAGATTTCGAAGTAGTCGATCAATGAATACATCACAACATTGGGCACCGACAGTTTGTAGCTTCGAACTGAGGACCGAATGCAA
Source organism: Glutamicibacter sp. AOP12-B1-11 (assembly GCF_052379245.1). NCBI lineage: Bacteria > Bacillati > Actinomycetota > Actinomycetes > Micrococcales > Micrococcaceae > Glutamicibacter > Glutamicibacter sp. AOP12-B1-11. Next base: position 93,301 of record NZ_JBQSYL010000012.1, read on the forward strand.
GGGAAGGCAAAAATACATGTCAGCATCACAGCGCACTCCCCGGTCGAACGCCCGTTCGCTGACGATACGTCAGAAAAAGATCCTCGAAACCATCCAGCGTGCGATCGGCAAGAATGGCTACCCGCCGTCGATGCGTGAGATTGGCGACTCGGTCGGGCTCAAAAGCCTTTCGAGCGTGACTCACCAACTCGGTCAGCTCGAAAAGCTTGGGTACATTCGTCGCGACCCGCGGCGTCCACGAGCGATGGAGATTCTGCTTCCGCTGCAGCTTGCAGAGGACGGCGAGGGAAGCAGCGAGCCGCTGAGCGCGCCGGAACCCGCTGAGGACACGAAGGTCATTGAGCTGAGCTCCTCGGCAGACACCACAATGGTTCCCTTGGTCGGACGCATCGCCGCCGGTGGACCAATTTTGGCGGAGCAAACCGTCGAAGACGTCTTTTCCCTACCCCGCCAGCTGGTTGGCCACGGCGAGCTGTTCATGCTCAAGGTATCGGGCGATTCGATGGTGGATGCGGCTATTTGCGATGGCGACTGGGTGGTCGTCCGTCGCCAGCAGACCGCGGAGAACGGCGATATTGTGGCCGCATTGCTTGACGAGGAAGCCACGGTGAAGACCTTCCGTCAGCGTGACGGCCACACCTGGTTGTTGCCACAGAATTCGCGTTATGAGCCGATTCTCGGCGACGCGGCCACGGTGATGGGACGCGTCGTGTCGGTGATGCGCTCGCTGTAGCAGGCAAGTTTATTCCAACGAGCCATTCGGCCTCACCCCTTGTCGGTGAGACCGGATGGCTTTTATTTTGCGCTGAGGTGGCTCGGCGGCAGGCTCACGCGCCCGGCCGCCTGGAGGATCGTCCAGCGTTGGGTGGCCGCCGAAAGCTGCGTCTCGACCCGGTCCGCGATCTGGCTCGCCGTGTCGCGGACCAATCGCGCGGCGGTGCGGCGGGTCTCAGCGGGCAGGCGTGCGTCGTTCGCGGCGAGCGCCAGGTAGCGGCAGAGGATTCCAGTGAACAGATTGCCGTCGCCGCCGGATTCCAGGCGCAGGCCCTGTGCCGCAGTGGCGAGCTGGTCGTTGATCGCCTGAATCAGCGAGACTGCTTGTGCCAGATGCTCAGCGGTCCCGGTGGCCAGCAATGCGCCGAGCACGGTGCCCTGATTGTAGGTGTAGATCGCTTCCTCGGTGCGCGGGCCGCCGGCGGTCAGGCGGATGCCGTCGAGGTAGAGCCCGGAGGATGTGCTGTAGAGCTCGCGACGCAGCCAGTCCAGCAGCCCGGTGGCGGTGCTCAAGTCCGCGATGCGTGCGAAATACAGGGCCGCCGGGGCGTTGGTGGGCGTGTTCTTGAAGTCGCGTTTGCGCGACCAGTAGAGCCCGCCGCCGAGCTTCTCGTCTTGGCCGCGCACCAGCTGTCGAGCCAGTGCACGCATGGCTAGGGTGGCGAGCAGCGCCGGGCGGGCGGTGAGCTGCTGGCTCAGCCCATTGAGCCGTTGGCTGGCAAGCAGCAACCAGGCCATGTCGTCGTAGAAGTAATTCGGGAAGCGGCCGAAATTGCGCAGCAGGATGCCGCGCAGCAGCTGGTTGGCCCGCCGCCAGTGCCTCTGGGCCGCGCACCGGTGACCGGAGTGCAGCTCGCGGAAAGCCGCGTCGAGGATCGCGTCGAGATAGTGCGCCTGCCACCAGTAGTGCCATTCGGACCAGGGGCGCGGGCGTTTGCCAGGCGCTGGCGCGGTAGGCGTCGCATGCAGCGAGCCGATCCAGGTGCCGGGCAGGCCCATGAGCCGATGGCCGAATCTGGCGTGCAGGTCCTCGCCTGCCACCGCGGCCAGGGCCTCCCAGTGCTCGGGGTCGTGGTTGCCTGGCTGATGCTGCGCTTCATTCACGAGTCGGCTCCCACTGCTTAATTCTCCGGTTGTGTGCACCAGCGTAGCCGCTTCGCCCGCCGGCATCGAGCACATCGAGCGGGCGGGATCAGGCCGCGAGCACTTCGGCGGCCGAGAACCAGTAGGTGTTGCGTCGCGGTTGTTGATCGGGGTCCAAGAATTTGGGCAGCAGCACCGCCGGAGGTTTGCCCTCGGCCACCACGAGGCTGAAAAGCCCGGCATGGCGCGCGTGGTGATGCATGGGACAGAGCAGAACGCCACGATCCACGCGGGTCTGTCCGCCCTCCTCCCATGGATCGACGTGGTCCGCCTCGCAGCGGCTGGCCGGCATCCGGCAGCCCGGGTAGAGGCAACCGCGGTCGCGGGCGGCCAGGGCGCGTTTCATATGCGGCGGAAAGAGCCGTTTGGATCGGCCGATATCCAGCGGTTGGCCTTTGCCGTCCAGCACCGCCGGGTAGATTCCGGCATTGCACATGAGCGTTCGGGCCGACGCCGCGGTCAGCGGCAGGCCATTTTCGGTGCTGGCGAAGCTGGCGGCGCCAGCGAGCATTTTCTCGTAGTTCAGGTGCACGATCACCTGCGGGGCGATCAGCCCGGCGCCCGGATTTTTGCCGCCAACGCGATTGGCACGCAGCACCGCGAGCAATCCGGTCAGGTGGCGCAGGGCCGGGCTCAGATCTTCGAAGGGCTGCTCGGGCGGCGGGGCGAGGTTGCTGGGTGGTTTCGGTGGTTCGGCTTCCGTCGCTTCGGCAGCCGGGGTGCGGGCCCAACCGGGCATGCTCGGCGCATCGTCCCATTCCTTGGGGGTGGGTGGCATTGGCGCAACCGGGGTTCCGGGCTCGACCGATGCGGCGGGCTCGTCCGACGGGGCGGGCTCGTCCGATGGGGCGGGCTCGTCCGATGGGGCGGGCTCGTCCGATGGGGCGGGCTCGTCCGATGCGGCGGGCTCGGCGTGGTTGGGATAGCTGGCGTGGACGAGCTCGTTGAGCTGCTCGCGGTTGCCGGCGATGGTGTTGGGGTTGTCGATCTTGGCGCGGAGCGACTCGATGAGTTCGGCATCGTGCGGGAAGACCTTGAGCTGGTAGATGACCAGTCCGCCTTTTGTGCCACGAGGGAAGAGTCCTGCCTCGGCGAACAGCGCCTCGGGCGGGCGCTGGGCCTGGAGCTGCTCGGTGATGAGGCCGGACAGGTGCTTCGCAGCGCTGGCCGGTTCCTGGGCGATGAGCTTAACCGCCTGCGCTTCGAGCTGGGCGCGGGCCTGCGGGCCGGGCAGGTCCGCTTCGGCGTTGCGGATGGCCCGGGCGGCGCCGATCGCCGGGCGCGGATCTACGTTGCGGTTCGCGAAGTGGGCGGCAAGCTGCGGGCAATCGGGGGTGGTCCGCTCCCCCGCCTCGGTGACCTTGGCGATCAGCGAGCCGGCGGCCGCGAGCCGGGAGAGAGCCGCGCCGTGGGCGATGCCCAGCCAGCCGGAGTGCAGGTCCGCGGCGTCCTTGAAGCTGCTGCGGCCCAGCGTGCAGGTGCCGTGCAGCGCGGCGAGCTGCTCGTCCGTGGGTGCGGCGCCGGCGTCGGCGATGGCATCGAGGGATTCGGTATCCAGCTGGTGGCTGCCGCTGCGCTGAACCGCGTCGGCCGCGTGGATCTGCAGGCGGGACAGGGTCTGCGCGGTGCGTTCGGCCAGCCAGGCGAAGTAGGCGGCCTGGCCGGCGGGCAGTTCCTGGGAAGAGAGTTGCGCGCAGGCGGCATCGAGGGCGGTGATGGCCTGGGCCATCGCCCCGAGGGCCGCCTGGTTGCTGCTGAGTTCTTCCATACCCACCACCTTGCCCGGTCCGCGGGCGGGGGCCGGCGGATCGGGCGCAGGGTGTGGATAAGCGGGCGTGTCCGGTTTGGCGCCGGCTACTTTTCCGGTTGCAGGCGCTGCAGCACGCCGGTGATGACCTTCTTGTCGGTGGTCGGCCACATCGGCGGCAGCGAGCTTTTCAGGAAGGAGCCGTAGCGGGCGGTGGCCATGCGCGAGTCGAGGACCGCGACCACCCCCTTGTCCTGCACCGAACGGATCAGCCGGCCGGCGCCCTGGGCCAGGCGGATGGCCGCGTGGGTCGCGGAGACCTGCATGAAGCCGTTGCCGCCGTGCTTGGCCACGTCCTCGGTGCGGGCCTTGGAGATCGGGTCGTCGGGGCGCGGGAAAGGGATCTTGTCGATGATCACCAGGCGGCAGGAATCCCCGGGCACGTCCACGCCCTGCCAGAGGGTCATGGTGCCGAACAGGCAGGTGTCGCGCTCCGCGGAGAAGTCCGCGACCAGCGACTTCATGCTCGCGTCGCCCTGGCAGAGGATTTTCACGTCGAGCTTCTCGCGCAGGATCGCCGCTGCTTCCTCGGCCGAACGCTTGGAGGTGAACAGCGCCAGCGCGCCGCCGCCGGAGGCAGTGATCAGGTCCTCGATCTCGTCCAGCGTCTCGGCGGCCAGCTGGCGCCCGGGCTTGGGCAGGTGCTTGGCGACGTAGAGGATGCCCTGGTTCGGGTAGTCGAACGGGCTGCCCACATCCACCCCGGTCCAGGTCGGGGCGCCCTGGCCCATGAGCCCGAGCGATCCGGCCACCGAATCGAACTGCGAGCCGATGGCCAGGGTGGCGCTGGTGAGCACGACGGTGCGCCCGTCGAACAGGCCCTCGCGCAGCTTGCCGGCCACCGAGAGCGGCGCGACGTTCAGCGTCGCCGGCTGGCTGTCCTCAGTTTCCACATAGCCGCGGCCCTCGATGAACTCGCGCGGGCGGGAGGTGAAGAGCACCTCGCGGCGCTCCTCGGCTTCGAGCATGCGGATCGCGTCGTCCATCACCGCCTGCATCTGCGAGCGGGCGGTCTGCCGGCCGCCGTCCGCCGGGGCGTTCGCCTCCGGCTTGGACAGCGCCAGCACCAGTCGGGCCTGTTCGACGATGTCGTTCAGCGCGATGCCCATATCCTCGCGCAGCCCGCGCTCCAGCAAGCCCGTGGGCACCCCGGTGAGCGATTTTTCCAGCCGGCCGGCGGCCTTGGTGAGCTCGTCGACGTTCACGCCGCAGTGCCTTTTGGCGCCGCCGGCGGCGGTGAGCACCCCGCGCGCCGAGAGCGCACCGGAGACCGAGCTGGTGACCCGGTCCTGCAGCTCGTGGGCCTCGTCGATGATCGCGACCTCGAAGTCCGGCAGCACGGACAGGCCCTCGAAGGCGGAGACCGCGAGCAGCGCGTGGTTGGTGATGACCACGTCGGATTCGGCGGCCCGCGCCCGGGCCATTTCGGAGAAGCACTCATCGGCCATCGGGCACTTTTGGGCGCCCAGGCATTCCATGGCGGAGACCGAAACCTGTTTCCAGGCCTTGTCGCTGACCCCGGGGACCAGTTCGTCGCGGTCCCCGGTATCGGTCTTCTCCGCCCAGTCGCGCAGCTTCAGCACCTCGGCGGCCAGCGGGGAGAACATCTGCCCGGCGGGCGCGGCCGGCGCGTCCATTTCGAACAGCGTTCCCTCGCTGTCATCCGGGTACCCGCCGCCGAGCTTGTACTGGCAGAGGTAGTTGGCCCGGCCCTTGAGCAGGGCCACGTCCATCGGGCGGGAGAGCTTGCCCTTGAGCGCTTCGAGCAGCCGCGGCACATCGCGCCCCACGATCTGGGACTGCAAGGCGAGGGTTGCGGTGGACACGATCACCGGCTTCGCGCTGGTTTGCGCATGGGCGAGCGCCGGGATCAGGTAGCCCATCGACTTGCCGGTGCCGGTGCCGGCCTGCACCAGCAGGTGTTTTTCGTCCTCCAGGGCCTCGACCATATGCTTGACCATCTGCTGCTGGCCGACGCGCATCTGGCCGCCCATGGAGGTCACCGCGGTTTCCAGAAGGTCCAGGACCTGCTCTTGCTTATCCATGTAGGTTGAAAGTCTCCAACTGAACCGCGAGGGATTCTCGCACCTTGACGATCATCCGGGTTCCGTGATCCGTGTGTTCGCTTTCCAATATTTCCGATTCGCTCTGGTGCAGCTTGGCGATCAGGTCTCCGCGGTCGTAGGGGATGAGGATTTCCAACTGCACCTCGGGCCGCGGGATCGAGCTGCTGATCTGCTCGAGCAGCGCCTCGATGCCTTCCCCGGTGCGCGCCGAAACGATCGTGGTGTTCGACTCGCGGTTGCGCACCCGTTCGATGACGATCGGGTCGGCCACATCGGCCTTGTTCAGCACGATGATCTCGGGAATGTTCAGCGCGTCGACCTCCGCCAGCACCGTGCGCACCGCCTGGATTTGGCCTTCGGGGTCCGGATGGGAGGCATCGACCACGTGCAGGATCAGATCCGAGTCTGCGATTTCTTCCAGCGTCGAGCGGAAGGCCTCCACCAGCTGGGTGGGCAGGTTGGAGACGAATCCGACGGTATCGGCCAGCGTGTAGGTCAGCCCGTCGGCGGTTTCCGACTGGCGCACGGTGGGATCCAGGGTGGCGAACAGCGCGTTCTCCACCAGCACCCCGGCGTTGGTCAGCCGGTTGAGCAGCGAGGACTTGCCGGCGTTGGTGTAGCCGGCGATAGCCACGGCCGGGACCTGGTTGCGCTTGCGGTTGGCGCGCTTGGCCTCGCGGGCCGGCTTCATCGCCTTGATCTCGCGGCGCAGCTTGGCCATCCGGTCGCGAATGCGGCGGCGGTCCATTTCGATCTTGGTTTCGCCCGGACCGCGCGAACCGATGCCGCCACCGGCGGCGCCCACCCGGCCACCGGCCTGGCGGGACATGGATTCGCCCCAGCCGCGCAGGCGCGGCAGCAGGTATTCGAGCTGCGCCAGCTCGACCTGGGCCTTGCCTTCGCGGGACTTGGCATGCTGCGCGAAGATGTCCAAAATCAGCGCGGTGCGGTCGATGACCTTCACCTTGACGATGTCCTCCAACGCGCGGCGCTGCGAGGGGGCGAGTTCGGCATCCACCACGACGGTATCGGCGCCGGTGGACGCGACGATGTCGCGCAGCTCGATGGCCTTGCCGGAGCCGAGGAAGGTGGAGGAATCGGGCTTGCTGCGGCGCTGGACGACCCCGTCGAGCACCTCGGAGCCGGCGGTTTCGGCCAGCGCGGCGAGTTCGCGCAAGGAGTTCTCCGCGTCGGTGACGCTGCCTGAGGTCCAGATGCCGGCGAGCACCACGCGCTCCAGGCGCAGCTGGCGGTATTCGACCTCGGTGACATCTTCGAGCTCGGTGGAGAGCCCGGCCACGCGGCGCAGCGCCCGGCGGTCGGCTAAATCGTCTTGGTCCCCGTCGAAGGATGAATGCTCGGCGGAAAAGCGGTTCAGCGCGGTCGCCTGTCCGGAAAAGATGTGCTCCTCGACCGGTTCGTCGGCGTGGAATACGGCGGGGGCTTGCGCGTCGTCGGCCGCCAGAATGCGGTCGATGGCTGCCTTGATCTGGGCATCATCCATTGATGCCGCGTCTTGCTCGTGTGACTCGGAGTTAGTCATGGTCTCCTTAGAAGAACTTCTCTGTACAGAATAGTGCGGGGTACCCCCACTTCGCGAGGTGGCGCGATCAGATGTCGGTGGGTGTTCGGTCATACCGGTCCTTGTGCTCAAGACAAATTGCTGTCGGTGATCAGGTGAAGGGGCGGTTACCAAGAGACTGCGGCGGGGCACGAAGGGGTGCGAAGAATCCAAAAAGAAAAAGAAAAGGACCTTGCCGTCTGCAGGTTCATGTGTCCGGTGGGCGCGCAAAATCAGCGCCGGCTCTCGGGGGAACCCTGGTAACCGAGTGGGTTACGTATTAGACGAAAATCAAAGTCATAGGTAAAACTCTATCAGTGGAACGCGCCGTGCGCCTATATCGCGTAGCTCACGTTGTTTGCCCGGCTTTGCGCGCAGGCGATAATCTTTGGTGCATGACCTCGGATCATTACTTCAGCGCCAGCCCCGCCTCGGCCGACGAACGCCGCAGCATCGCGGTGGAATTGAACGGCCAGCGCCGACAGGTGCAGACTGCGCCGGGCATCTTCTCCCCCGCCGGGCTGGACAAAGGCACCGCCGTGCTGCTGGAGCATGTCCCGACCCCGCGCGGGCGGATCCTGGACATCGGCTGCGGCTGGGGTCCGATTGCGCTGACCGCCGCATTGCAGAGCCCGGAGTCCGAAGTTTTCGGCGTGGACGTCAACGAGCGTTCCATCGAACTTGCCGAGCTGAATGCGCAAAGCATGGGGCTGTCCAAAATCACCGTAGGCACCCCGGACTCGGTGGATCCGGACCTTGAATTCGACACCATCTGGTCCAACCCGCCGATCCGCATCGGCAAGGAAGCCCTGCACGAACTGCTGCTGCTGTGGCTTCCGCGCTTGGCACCGGGCGGCGACGCCTGGCTGGTGGTGCAGAAGAATCTGGGCAGCGACTCGTTGCAGAAGTGGCTGGGAACCCAGTTGCCAGCGGACTGGAAGATCACCCGCGAGGCGACAGCCAAGGCCTTCCGCGTGCTGAAAGTGGCCCGTCCGGCCTAATCGGGATTGAAGACTTAAGCGAAGCAGCCTGCCACCGATTCTAGGGATTCGGTAGCAGGCTATTCCCGTCTTGGGTTAGTTGGCGCCGATCACGCCGCGGGCCACCAATGCGGCGGGCCCGGAGAGAATCGTGTCTTCCTTGCCGTCGCCGGTGGGTGCGAACTCCACGCCGACCAGCCCACCGGGCACTTCGACGGCCCACTGGTTGATCAGTGCCGTGCCGCTAAGCCGAAAAATCATCTTGTCCTGCAACGGAATCGGTGATCCGACGACCGCATGCGTTTGAACTGATTTGCAAGTCGCAGATGAATTCGCAAATCCACTGCCGTCATATGTGAAAGCACTTTTGATGTCCCCGCCGCCGGATCCTTGCAAACAGGAGACTCGCTTTGAACCCAGCTATCGGCTACTTCATGGCGTTTATTAACGAGTGTTCCCGAGCCCCAAGGCTAGTACCCTCAAAGGGGTCGTTCTCCAGTCGCTTCAGTCGAATCAGCGGAACCCGCTTCATTCATCGCAAGTAAATACGAAGCCGCAGTTGCCACGGCGATCTGCTGGACATACCCGGCGATCGTGATGAGTAACCCTAGCGGGACAAGCGAGAGAAGTGCCGGGTTTCCTCCAAGAAATAGCACCACCAAGCCGATGACTAAACCACATGCAGTAAGTACTTTACCGACGACCTGTAATAGACCACCTTCGGTTTGGACATGCTGAACGGTTGGCGGCGTGAAGTAGTCTTTGCTCATGCTCAGACCATAGCCAGCTGTACCTACAAAATAGGCGGTTAGCTACGCTTTGAAGACCTGGGCGGATGAATCATGCTATCCACCTTGAAGCTTGCAAAGCCTGAGGCCATAGAGCGCACCGGTCATCTTTAACCAGCAACAGCCTGCTACCGAATCCCTAGATTCGGTGGCAGGCTGTTCCCGTCGTGGGTTAGCTGGCGCCGATCACGCCGCGGGCCACCAACGTGGCGGGGCCCGAAAGGATCGTATCTTCCTTGCCGTCGCCGGTGGGTGCGAATTCCACGCCGACCAGCCCGCCGGGCACTTCGACGGCCCACTGGTTGATCAGTGCGGTGCCGCGCGCCCAGTAGCGCATGGCGGCCGCCGCGGCGCACGCCCCGGTGCCGCAGGAGAGCGTCTCCCCCACCCCGCGCTCGTGCACGCGCATCTTCAGCTGCGCGACGCCATCGTTGATCAGCGGTTCGGAGGGAACCACGAATTCCACGTTGCTGCCGTTCGGCGGCGTCGGGGATACCTCGGGGGCGGAAAGCAGGTCGAGGTCCTCCAGCATCTGCGCATCGGGCAGGGCCGCCACGGTATGCGGGTTGCCCATGGTGATGCTCAACGCGGGAAGCGCCTGTTCCCAGCCGCGCGGTTTGACCATCGAGTCGAGTGAGTCCGCCGCGGCCTGCTCCTCGAAGATCAGTCCCCAGGGGCCGAGATTAGCCGCGTAGCCGTCGGCCAGGCGGGTGACTTCCTTGACTCCGGCGCGGCTGCCGATGAGCAGGCTGGCACCGATCGGGAGGTTGACCAGCCCCTCGGCGAGCAGGTAGTGCACGAAGGCGCGCACGCCGTTGCCGCACATTTCGGCGATGGACCCGTCGTTATTGCGGTAGTCCATGAACCAATAGGCCTTGGGGTGATCCAGGGCCTGCTGCTCGAAGCCGGGGACCTTGGAGGTGGGCACGGCGCGGATCAGCCCGTCGCCGCCGATGCCAAACCTGCGGTGGCACAGGGCCGCGACCTGCTCTGGCGTCACCTCGTGCTTGGCTTCGGGGTCTGCGAGCAGCACGAAGTCGTTTCCGGTGGCGTGCCCCTTGGCGAAGGGCAGTCCGGCAAGCTGGGCTAGTTCGGTGCGGTACATTGCGCTCCTTTAGATGGTGGGGTCGCTCGGGCGGAGCAGTTGTTGTGCTTTGCCCAGCAGCCCGGGTTCTTTCGGGTTCAGCCAGTGCACCCGCGGGTCGGCGTTGAACCAGGTCAGCTGGCGGCGGGCGAACTTCCGGGTGGCCACGATGGTGTCCTCGATGGCTTGGCCCCGGTCGATCTTGCCGTCCAGGTAGTCGGTGTACTGCTGGTAGCCGATGGCGCGCGCGGCGGTTTTCCCTTCGCGTAGCCCGTGGCCCAAGAGCTCGGCAACCTCCTCGGCCAGCCCCATGCGGTCCATTTTACGGACGCGTTCGGCCAGTGTCTCGTGTAACGCGGGGCGCTCGTAATTTAGTCCGATCTGCAGCGCCGGCTGGAAATACTCGCGGTTGGGCATGTAGGAGCTGAAGGGGCGCCCGGAGATTTCGAAGACCTCCAACGCGCGGACGGCACGCCGAGTATCGAGATTTCGGTCCGCGGAGACCGGATCCACCTGTGCCAGCCGGCGGCGCAGCTCGCCATCCCCGTGCTCCTGCACCTCGGCTTCGAGCCGGTCCCGGACCGCGCGATCGGTGGGCGGGAAGTCGATCACGTCCAGCGCGGCGCGCACGTAGAGCCCGGAGCCGCCGACCATGATCGGCACCTTGCCGTGGGAGCGAATCTGGTCGAAATGGTCGCGGGCTTGGGCCTGGAACTGGGCGACGGAGGCCTCTTCGCGGATGTTCATGATGTCCAGCAGGTGGTGCGCGATGCCGCCGCGCTCGGCTTCGGCGAGCTTTGCGGTGCCGATGTTCATGCCGCGGTAGAACTGCAGCGCGTCGGAGTTGACGATTTCGCCGCCCAATTCTTGGGCCAGCGCGATGGCCAGATCCGATTTGCCGGTTCCGGTGGGCCCAACAATGGAGATCACCGGCAGCTGAGTGGAGTTCATTCGGTTAGCTGCGCGCCTTCATGGTTGGCATGCCCAGGTTGGTTCGGCTTGCCGCGCCGCCGCTGCCGGCGGTAGGCACCGCGCAGCTCTCGGCTTGCGCTCGGTCCCATGCGTCGCCGGCTCGCGAACGACGCAGCGAATACTCCTCGAGCGTCGGATCGGAGACGAGGTGGAAGGCCGCGGCCTCGGTGATCGGCACGGTGACCAGATCGCCTGGGCGTGGCTGATCGGCGCCTTGCGGTACGGAGAAGTGCACCAGCCGCTGGTCTTGGGCGCGGCCGGCCAGGCGGTGGGTTTCCTCGGACTTGCGTCCGGACTGCTCGGTGACCATGACTTCCACGGTGCGCCCGAGCTGCTTGGCGTTTTCTTCCTTGGCGATGCGGTCCTGCAGTGCGGTGAGCCGCTCGAAGCGTTCCTGCACCACTGCCTTGGGCAACTGGTCGGGCAGCTCGGCGGCAGGGGTGCCCGGACGCTTGGAGTATTGGAAGGTGAAGGCGGTGGAGAAACGCGATGCCTCGACCACGTCGAGAGTCGCCTGGAAGTCTTCCTCGGTTTCGCCCGGGAATCCGACGATGATGTCGGTGGTGATCGCCGCCTGCGGGATGCGCGTGCGCACCTTGTCCAGGATGCCGAGGAATTTCTTCGAGCGGTAGGAGCGGCGCATGTCCTTGAGGACCTTGTCGGAGCCGGACTGCAGCGGCATGTGCAACTGCGGCATTACATTCGGGGTTTCGGCCATCGCGTCGATAACGTCGTCGGTGAAGGCGGCAGGGTGCGGGCTGGTGAAGCGCACCCGTTCCAGGCCTTCGATTTCGCCGCAGGCACGCAAGAGCTTGCCAAAGGCCAGCTTGTCGCCGAATTCGACGCCATAGGAGTTCACGTTCTGTCCCAGCAAGGTCACCTCGATCGCCCCGTCGGCGACCAGCGCCTCGATTTCGGCGAGGATCTCTCCCGGGCGGCGGTCGCGTTCCTTGCCGCGCAGCGCGGGCACGATGCAGAAGGTGCAAGTGTTGTTGCAGCCAACCGAGATTGACACCCAACCGGCGTAGACCGATTCGCGGCGGGTCGGGAGCGTGGAAGGGAAGACATCCAGAGATTCGAGGATCTCCAGTTCCGCCTTTTGGTTGTGTTCGGCGCGGTCCAGCAAGGCCGGCAGCGAACCGATGTTGTGCGTGCCGAAGACGACGTCCACCCAGGGGGCTTTCTTCAGGATCGTTTCGCGGTCTTTCTGCGCGAGGCAGCCGCCAACGGCGATCTGCATTCCCGGTCGGCGGTCCTTGACGCTTTTGAGCATTCCGAGGTTGCCGTAGAGCTTGTTGTCAGCATTTTCACGGACCGCGCAGGTATTGAACACCACGACGTCCGCCGCTTCGTCGTCGTCCGCCTCAGCTTTGCGGGCAAGGCCCGCGCTTTCGAGCAGCCCGGAGAGCCGTTCGGAATCGTGCACGTTCATTTGGCAACCGTAGGTGCGTACCTCGTAGGTGCGCGATGGATTCTCGGTATCTGCTGGGGTCATCTCGTCGAACTCACTCACCCCTCAAGGTTACCCAATTCACTGGCACGCAACATCTTAGTCAAGGCTTAACCAACGATACGTGCAGACGATCGCGAAACTGCCCGACTTCAAGAATCGGCCTTTAGTTGAAGCATCAAGTCGAATAGGAGATGATCAGGCAAGCCTTCTCAAAAAGAACAAAGCGAAGAGATCCCCTTCAATGAAAGAGCTGCCAGCATGCGTTCCACGCCGATAACCATGACCGATGAGTTTGACGATGCCCTTTCGCGACTGCATTCCGGCAAGAACCTGTTTCTCACCGGAAAGGCTGGAACTGGTAAATCTACTCTCATCCGTACGTATCTCGAACAAACGCAGCGGGCTTCCCTGGTTGCCGCACCGACAGGAATTGCGGCGCTCAATGTAGAGGGCTACACAATACACCGACTTTTTGGCTTTCATTCCGGCACGACGGTTGAACAAGTCCGGTCTAGCGAATACTACCCGGGCCGTTTCGCGAAGGTTCTGAAACGCCTCGAAACTCTAATAATCGACGAGGCTTCAATGGTTCGGGCCGATTTATTCGATTGCCTCGTCGAGGCCCTAACGCGGTTCGGCCCTAAGCCTGGCCACCGTTTCGGAGGTATTCAATTAGTTATGGTGGGCGATCTTTACCAGCTTCCGCCAGTCGTCCTAGAACCCGAATCAGAATACTTCTCCACCGTCTATGAGTCGCCATTCTTCTTTTCTGCCAATACGTTTGAAACATCTGAATTTCCGGTCGTTGAGCTCACGACTGTCTTCCGACAGCTTGGCGATGACAGGTTGGTTTCGTTATTGAACTCAGTTCGAGACGGTAGCCTCACTCCAGAATCCCAGCAAGCGCTAAATCAGCAGGTGCGTTCAGGTTTCACGCCACCGCTTGACGAGCGTTGGTTGACGCTGACCACGACAAATCGTATCGCTGGCGCCAGGAACAAGAGGATGCTCGAAAAACTAGATGCACCGCTGCATACATCCGAAGCCAAAATCACGGGTGATATTACCGGTTTCGAACCCCTCGCTGACAAAAAGTTGCAGTTCAAAGACGGCGCACAAGTCATGATGCTGACGAATGACCCGGCTGATCGTTGGGTCAACGGAACCATCGCTGAAGTAATCGCAACATCTACGACAGATGCTGGGCATGAAGTAGCGGTCAAGTTGCCAAGCGGAACGACAGCCATAGTAACTGCGCACAAATGGCACGTTACTCGTCCCGAGTTTTCCGATGGAACGATTAAACACGAATCAGTTGGATCCTTCGTGCAACTTCCATTTAAACTTTCTTGGGCTATTACGATCCACAAGTCTCAAGGTCAAACGCTAGATAAATGTGTTGTTGATTTGGCTGGTGGAACATTTGCAGACGGTCAACTATATGTTGGACTCAGCCGTTGCACGAACCTAGAAGGATTGGTTCTCACTCAGCCGATTCAGCCCAAGGATCTCAAAGTAAATCAACGTATTCGTCGCTACTTGCGGTCTAAGGGGACAGAAATCCACTCCACGGGCACGGCATACGTTGGAGTTTGCACAGTTGGCGAGCCTTCACGACTATCTAGACCTAGACCGGTTGAAATAGCGATTATTACTGATGCCGGAGAAGAAATAAGTACACTCATCAACCCTGAACGCGATTTGGGGACCGCTTGGACAGATTATGACATCGCCGCTTCAGAAATACTGCTGGCACCCAGACTTCATGAAGCGTGGAATGCCCTATCGCCCTTCCTCGCGGGTAGAACCCCCGTTGGTTTCAATATCGACTCAACCCTGTACGACATCGATTATGAACTCAAACGTGGGGGTCATCTGGCAGAGATTCCACTGGGCAATGACGCGCAAGATCTGCGTAAGACTCAACTTCTTCAGGAATTTTATGGGCGAACCGCGATAGGCCAAGCACGTGCCGCAAGAGATTCAGACCTACAGAATACGCATAGGACCTCTCATGACGTATTCCCTGATTCAACGGGAGAGCCGGGCTATTTAATGCCACGGGCAGGTTCTTCCGAAGTTGTCGAATTCCTTGTCGCAAGCGACGAACAACTTGAATACTCGTTGGCTAATTTTTTAGCGAGTAAAGCTACGGTTGCAGTCCACGAAGCTTCAAGTGCGGCGGTGCTTGCCGGTGTCGACAAAATAGCTGGTAGTGCGTTAATGCAGGACTCACAGAAATTGATGAAACCGATCCATGAAATCGCTGTGGCTGGCGCTGGCATCTGCTTTACCGGCAGCGCCAGAGACTTACAGGGTAAGCCAATCTCAAGGACTGCACTAGAGGATATCGCCGTTGCACATGGAATGGTGCCGCAAGCAAATGTAACGAAGTCGAAATGTCGAATGCTCGTGTCAGCTGAAACAGGAACTCAATCTGGAAAGGCCAAGAGCGCGCAAAAATTCGGTATCCCAATTTTTTCCGTTGATCAATATCTGCATCATGTCTCCGGGACAATGAGCGAATCCACGGACGGAGCAGTAGAATCGCGGACTGTTCGGATCCGTCCCGTACCTGTCCCCATGCGTCAGCAAACAGATTGTGCTCCCGAATTCCACGATGACCCTGACATCGTCACGGAAATTGAGCAAAACTCCTTGCACGAAAGCGCTGCAGTGTTTGCTTCCCATACGACGCCTCTGGTCGATAATTTTCAAGGATCGACAATACGTTCCACCGGCTTGGATTCAGATCAGGCTAACTACGACAGGGCTCGCGCTGAGTCAGCGCAGAAGCAGCCCTACTCGATGACAGCCGCCAGGACTCCAATGTTGAAAAAGTCCAAATGCTTTCACTTAGTCATGCTCTCGCTCACGCTCGGCCTTCTCATTATTCTTCCGCTGTGCTTCGCCGGATTTGCCGTGGCTTTTCCAAAAGCAGACTCAATATTATTCGCGTCATTCGGCGTCTCCGCCCTTGCCGGCGTTGTCAGCCTCATATTTTGGATTGTGGTGTCAATCAATCGGATGCTGAAAAGGAACCATCAGCAATGAGATAGCTTCACCGAATTTCGCCGACTAAATGCAGCAAGGCTAGGGATTAGATAACCACGCTATGGTCGTTGTTCGGTATTCAAGATTGCCATGGACTAAGTCCATGGCTGATAAACGTGAACCCGCGAACTACTTCTCGCCGTAGCGCTCTTCCCATTCTTCGCGCGCCACCTTGAAGGCCATCGAGCCGTGATAGCCCTTGCGCCCGAGCATTCCCACCAGCCGGCGCAGCGCCTTGTCGCGGTCCAGGCCCATGGAGGCCGGGCGGAGTTTGGCGCGCACCAGTTCGCGGGCGCGCGCTTCCTCGGTTTCGTCGTCGATCTGCTCCAGCGCTTCGGCGGCGACCTCGTCTTCGATGCCTTTGCTGCGCAGCTCGTGGCGGATGGCGCCTCGGGCGAGGCCGCGGGAACGGGCCCGGGCGACGACCCAGGATTTCGCGAAGCGCTCGTCATCGACCAGGTTCAGTTCAGCATAGCGTTCGAGGACCTCGTCGGCGATGTCTTCGGGGCATTCCTTTTCCAGCAGCTTGTCTTTGAGCTGTTTGCTGGTTTTGTCGCTCGCGGTGAGCTGCCGCAAGATGATGCCTCGGGCTTTTTCCTGCCACTGGTCATCGCTGAGCTCTTCCGGTTCGCCCGATTCGCGTGCTGCACGGCGTTCGGCTCTGGCCTGCCGGCGTTCTTTTTTGCTAGGGCTTTCGGCTGCCGGGGCGTTATTGGCAAGGATATTGTCCATCGCGGCGCGAAGCTCATCGACGGTTTGCGGTTTCGCCGGTTCGGCGGTGCCCTGCAGTATTTGCGTTCGCTGGCTGGACTTGGCGGGGCGTGCGGCGCGCTTGGGCGCAGGTTCTTTTAGCTCTTCCAGCTCTTGCTCGGTGGGCTTGGCCCAATCCGGCATTTGGTCGAAGTCGCCCTGAAACTGCGCGGAGACGGACGTAGCGTCCGACCCGGATCTCGATCCGGGTCGGACGCTACGTTTCTGAAAGCCTGAGGCCACTACTTATCGCCCTCGACGATTCGCAGGTCGGCCTCTCCTTCTTCTCCGGTGTCAAGGATGCCCAGCTTGGTCAGGATCTGGCGTTCCAGCTCGTTGGCCAGATCTGGGTTGTCACGCAGGAAGCGGCGTGCGTTTTCCTTGCCCTGGCCCAGCTGGTCACCGTCGTAGGTGAACCAGGCACCGGACTTCTTGACCATGCCGTGCTCGACGCCCATATCGATCAGGCTGCCCTCGCGGGAAATGCCATGGCCATAGAGGATGTCGAATTCGGCCTGCTTGAAGGGTGGGGCCATCTTGTTCTTGACGACCTTGCAACGGGTACGGTTGCCGACGGCGTTGGTGCCCTCCTTGAGGGTTTCAATGCGGCGGATGTCGATGCGCACCGAGGCGTAGAATTTCAGCGCCTTGCCACCGGTGGTGGTTTCCGGGCTGCCGAAGAAGACGCCGATCTTTTCACGCAGCTGGTTGATGAAGATCGCGGTGGTCTTCGAGTTTGAGAGGCGACCGGTGATCTTACGCAGCGCCTGCGACATCAAACGTGCCTGCAGGCCCACGTGGCTATCGCCCATTTCGCCTTCGATTTCGGCGCGTGGAACCAAGGCCGCCACGGAGTCGATCACGATGATGTCCAGCGCGCCGGAGCCCACCAGCATATCCATGATTTCCAGGGCCTGCTCACCGGTGTCCGGCTGGGAAACCAGCAACGCATCGGTGTCCACGCCAAGCTTCTTGGCATATTCAGGGTCCAGTGCGTGCTCGGCGTCGATGAAAGCCGCCACGCCGCCGCCGCGCTGAGCGCTGGCTACCGCGTGCAGTGCGAGGGTGGTCTTACCCGAGGATTCCGGGCCGTAGATCTCTACGACACGGCCACGAGGCAGTCCGCCTATGCCCAGCGCGACGTCCAATGCCACCGAACCGGTGGGGATGACCTCAACGGCGGCGCGGGTGGTGTCACCCAGACGCATGAGCGAGCCCTTGCCGAAAGCCTTGTCGATTTGGCCCAGAACGGACTCGAGAGCCTTTTCCCGATCATTACTTGCCATGGTTCACCTTTGGTCATGCAGGCCATCGCGCGACCTGCCAATCAATCTTTGTACTGTATCTAGACAGTATGAGCGCCAACCGACACTTTAGACCGCTTGGGCCCGAGGTGTGGACAAACTCTTCGTGCTGTTGTTTCTAGAATAACCTAATCCGAACAGATGTTCGAAATTGCGGCGCGGTGTTTCGAATATTTCGTTTCTTCGAAGACGCCGGGGGCGCCTTCGCCGCGTGCGGCTAGGCTTCCTTGGGCTCGATGTCCATGCCGAGCCAGCGCTCGGGCGGGACATCTTGCGCGCGGCAGATCGCTTCCCACACCTGCTTGGGCTTGATTCCCTTGCGTAGCGCCTGGGTGGCGTTGAGGCTGCCCAGCTCCGTCAGCGCGAGCGAGTCGGCCAGCATGTGCGAGTAGCCCGAACCGAATTCATGATCCATGTTCCGCCAGAATTCACTGTTTTTCACGAGTTGTATTCTTCCATGCATAGCACGAGGGCCCTCGCATTTGCGAAGGCCCTCGGGTCGAAAACTTAGGTCGGGGTTAAACCGATGCCAGAGGTTTGCCGTTGCGTCCATCGACGTCCATGGCGAACTCGTTGGTCAGATCCAGCGGAACGGTGTCCGGGATGACCACGCCTTCGGCCAAGGCGATGCGATCGGACACTTCACGGAGCATCAACGACAGCGGCACCTCCAACGCGGTGCAGATCGAGGAGAGCAGCTCGGAGGATGCCTCCTTCTGTCCACGCTCGACCTCGGATAGGTATCCAAGCGAAACGCGGGCGCTATGGGAAACCTCGCGCAGGGTTCGGCCCTGGCGCTGGCGAACATCGCGAAGGACGTCACCGATTTCATGTCGGAGTACTACCATTTTGTGTTCCTCCTTCTCGGGCTGGACCGAATGGGCGTCTCCCATATCGCGCCAACGGACGACACCATTGACAGTTACGGGTTGCTTCACCATGTGTATAGCCTCTACTCCTAGGTCCTTCTCGAAAGATGCTTCTTATCCGAAGAGCCAGACCTTGCGGCCCTTCAATTCGTACAACATCAAGTTATACGCTTTTGTTCCCGACACCTTACCCTAATCACAAATATGCGACATACGCCACATTTAGACGGATTATTGTGAAGATCAAGGGGAATAATAGTATCTCGCCTCTTACTGTGAAGAAGCTTTATCCAAAATGTCAGCTAGCTGATTGATTGCAGCTTGCGTGCTTCGTTCGCGAATCTGCGCCCGGTCCCCGACGAAGTGGTGGGCCACGAATCCGGAGTCCTCGCCGTGCGCCCAGCCGATGAAGACCGTGCCTACGGGTTTGCCGTCATGGGCCTGCGGCCCGGCGACGCCGGTGGCCGAAACCGCCAGGTCCGCCGCGCAGGCGCGCTGGGCCCCGACCGCCATCTGCCGGGCGACTTCGCCATCCACCGAACCGACCTCGCTCAGCAGCTGGGGATCCACGCCGAGCAGCTCGGCCTTCACCTGCGTGGAGTAGCTGATCACTCCCCCGCGCAGCACGGCCGACGCCCCGGAGATCTCGGCCAGGGTGGCGGCGATCAGTCCCGCGGTCAGCGATTCGGCCGTGGCAAGTTGCTTGCCTTGGGCGATCGCCGCGGCGATCACCGCGGCGCCGTGGTGTTCCATGAATTTGAACCTTTGCTAGTTGGCCTTGGCGGCGGCGCGCAGCTTGGCGGCCTTCCACAGGTATTCCAGCCCGGTGAGCACGGTGACCGCGACGGTGGCCAGCATCAGCACCCAGGCGGTGGTGTGCAGCCAGGAGATGGTGTGGGTGAACGGCAGCAGGTAGAGGCCGATGACTACCGCCTGCATCACGGTTTTGACCTTGCCGCCCATATTCGCGGCGATCACCCCGTAGCGGATGACCACCAGGCGCAATAGGGTGATGCCCCATTCGCGGACCAGGATCACGATGGTGACCCACCACGGCAGCTCGGTGAGGATGGAGAGCACCACCAGCGCGGAGCCGGTGAGCAGCTTGTCCGCGATGGGGTCCGCGATCTTGCCGAAGTTGGTGACCAGCCCGCGGCTGCGGGCCAGGTCCCCGTCGAGCTTGTCGGTGTACATGGCCACTACGAACAGCCCCAGCGCCACCCAGCGCCAGAGCCCCTGCTCCCGGTCGTCGGCCAGCAGGGCCCAGACGAAGAAGGGCACCATCAGGATGCGGATGCTGGTCAGCACGTTGGCGATATTCAGGTTCGGGACCGGGGCGTGCGCCGGTGAGTCCTCCGGCTGCGGGGCGTGCGCGCTCATGGCTTTAGTTTCTTCCTGTCAGGTCCCAGGCGTCCTCGCCCGGTTCGTCGGCTTCGTCGTAGTACTCGGTGGCCGTCTCGCGCTTGGCGAGGTCTTCGGCGACCAGGTCCACCGGCTCGGCATGGTTCACGTTGGCCTCGTCGACCAGGGCCTGCTCGGCGGCGCTGGCCTGGTGGGCGGCGCCGTCATCCCCGCGCATGGCGGCCAGCACCATCGGCAGGTCATCTGGCTGGATCAGCACATCTCGGGCCTTGGAGCCCTCCGAGGGGCCGACCACTCCGCGCGATTCCATCAGGTCCATCAGCCGTCCGGCCTTGGCGAAGCCGACGCGCAGCTTGCGCTGCAGCATCGAGGTGGAGCCGAACTGGCTGGTGACCACCAGCTCGGTGGCCGCCAGCAAGAGCTCCAGATCGTCGCCGATGTCCTCGTCGATCTGCTTCTTCTTCTCGGCCACCGGGGTGACGTCGTCGCGGTATTCGGGCGTCAGCTGCCCCTTCACGTGGGTGACCACGCGCTGGATCTCGGATTCGGTGACCCAGGCGCCTTGCACGCGCATCGGCTTGGAGGTGCCCATGGGCAGGAAGAGCGCGTCGCCCTGGCCCAGCAGCTTCTCCGCTCCGGGCTGGTCGAGCACCACGCGGGAGTCGGTGACCGAGGAGGTGGCGAAGGCCATGCGCGAGGGCACGTTGGCCTTGATCAACCCGGTGACCACGTCCACGGACGGGCGCTGGGTGGCCAGGACCAGGTGGATGCCGGCGGCGCGGGCCAGCTGGGTGATGCGCACAATCGAGTCCTCGACGTCGCGCGGGGCGACCATCATCAAATCGGCGAGCTCGTCGACGATCACCAAGAGGTACGGGTAGGGCTTCATCACGCGCTTGGAGCCCTCGGGCGGGATCACCTTGCCGGCGCGCACGCCCTTGTTGAAGTCGTCGATGTGCTTGTAGCCGAAGTTCGCCAGGTCGTCGTAGCGGGTGTCCATTTCGCGGACCACCCACTGCAGCGCCTCGGCGGCCTTCTTCGGGTTGGTGATGATCGGGGTGATCAGGTGCGGCACGCCCTCATAGGCGGTGAGCTCCACCCGCTTGGGGTCGACCATCACCATGCGCACCTCATCCGGGGTGGAGCGCATCAGGATGGAGGTGATCATCGAGTTCACGAAGGAGGATTTGCCGGCGCCGGTAGCACCGGCGACCAACAGGTGCGGCATCTTGGCCAGGTTCGCCACGACGAAGCCGCCCTCGACGTCCTTGCCCACGCCCATCACCATCGGGTGCTCGGTCTTGCGCGCGTTATTCGAGCGCAGCACATCGCCCAGGGCGACGATTTCCTTATCGGTGTTCGGGATCTCGATGCCGATGGCGGACTTGCCGGGGATCGGCGAGAGGATGCGCACATCCGAGGAGGCCACCGCGTAGGAGATGTTCTTGGACAGCGCCGTGACCTTTTCCACCTTGGTGCCCGGGGACAGCTCGATCTCGTAGCGGGTCACCGTGGGGCCGCGAGAGAAGCCGGTGACGTGGGCCTCCACCTTGAACTGCTGCAGCGTATTGGTCAGCGCCGCGACGATGGCCTCGTTGGCCTCGGAGGCTTCCTTGGCCGGCGGGCCGGCGGGCAGGAAGTCGTCCTGCGGCAGCGTGTAGGTGACATCTCCGGAAAGCTGGAGCTGTTCGGTGCGCTGCGGGATGGGGGCCAGCGCCGGGGCCGGGCGGGTGTGGTTGACCGCGACGGTCGGGATCGCGTCGGTCTCCGGTTCCGGCTCGGCATTGCCCAGGCCCACCTGGTCCATGATCGCGGCCATCTCGGTCTCGGCCTTGGTGGGGCGCTTGACTCCGGGCGGCGGTCCGGCGGGCGCCGCCGGCTTGGCCTCGGCGGCGGGCCGGGAGATCGCCTCGGTGGCGGTGGAATCCGCGTCGTAGACGTCGGTGACCGGCAGCGCGTTGGTGGCCGGTTCGTTCGGTTCGATCACCGCCTTGTCGTAGGCGACGTCGCCGGTGCGCTCGTCGCCGGTCTCGCCGTCCACGTTGTAGACCTCGGAGACGCGCTTGGCCTCGGCCCGGCGTTCGAAGAAGTTCTTCTTCTTGGGTTTCGGAGCCGGCGCTTCCTGCTCCGCGTCCGCGTAGAGGTAGGACTGGTCGTGCGACTCGGAGTTCGGATCGAGCACCGGGGCCTGCGCCACGGTCGGCGCGCTGCGCTCGCGGTGCGGATCCTGGCCGAGCAGCCGGTTATAGCCGATGCGCACCCGCGAAGCGATCTGCAGCGGCGGGGTGGCGGTGACGACCAGCAGCGAGAGCACGAGGAAGAAGATGTGCACGGCCATCGCGCCGGGAACCGAGATCAGCAGGCCCAGCGGGGTGCCCAGGATCGAGCCGACCATGCCGCCGGCGGCCCAGAGCGCCGCGAAGTCGTCGGTGACCGCGGGCGAACCATTGGCCAGGGCGGCCAGGGAGGATCCGGCCATGGTCATCATGAACAGCCCGATGCCGATCCGGTTATTGGCCGAATCCGCTTCCGGGTGGCGGAAGAGGCGGAAGGCGCCGATGACCAAAACCACCGGCAGCAGCACCGCCATGAACCCCAGCGATCCGCCGGCCACCGAGTGCACTGCGCGGCCGAACCAGCCCACGTCGCGCAGCCCCCACCATTCGACGATGGCGACGGTGATCGCGATCAGCGTCAGGAACAGCCCGGTTCCGTCGCGGCGCAGCTCGAAGTCGGGCCGGACGGTGGCGCCGATCCGGCGGAAGGCGCCGCCGAAGATCCGGGCGATGCCCATCCACATGCTGCGAATTGCGCGCAGCGGAAGAGCGAGATCCTGTTCCGGGTTCTCGGGAGTTTTTTTGGCAGGCGAAGCGCCCGACGTCCGCGGTTTGCGCGTCGTCGGCTTCTTCGCCCCCTGCGACTGGGTGCGTGAGGCCATAGTTCTAGGGTATCTCCACCTACCGGATACCGGCCGAATTTACACGTCTCGACGGGGTTTGGCGCCAGCTAGATACTCATCACGTGGAATTGCTCCGGGGTCGAACCTAAATGTCGGTGGGCACCGAGATACTTTGTTCATGGCTGATCTTGTTGAGAGCAAGCAATCCACGGCACTGCTTGAACGACGCCCGCGTGCCGCCTCGATTCCGTGCGTGCCGACATCGGATCATGTCGCTTCGGCATTCCATGCGGCTTTTATTGCGTGGACGACGCCCGAAATCGCCGGCAGCGCAGAGCATATCTACTGGATGATCGCCATTCGCGACGAGCATCAGCGCGTGTCCACGCATCAGGGGCAGTCCAGTTCGCCACGGCCATTGGTCGAAATCATCGAGCACTTCGAACAGCTGCTAGCGCAGCACAAATCCAGTACCTGGGTTTCGATCCCGAAGAGGCATTGGTACCTGCCCAGATATCTCCAAGAGGCCGGATTCGCAGTGACGCGAGGACTGAACGACGTGAATCAAGCATCCGGCGTGGTGCATCGGGAAGTGGAGCTCGCGAAGCAGCTTCAGACCAGCGCCGCGATCCAGGCAGGAAGCGTCTTGGACAAGCCGATGGCCATTCCCCCTCGGGGACACCATCCCCAACACGATCCGGCGCCTCAGCAGTGGCAACCGGAGTATTGGGATCTCGCTTCACAAACGCCATCGCGCATCGCCCTGGCGGTCGATGCCTCAACCGATCCCACCGGCGCTTGTGCGGTCGCGCTGCTCAGCGAACACGGGGACGCGATCCTCTACGCCGGGGAATCCTTCGACACGATCAGCATGCTCGAATTTGCTGCGCTGATCGTGGCGCTGGAATACCTCGCCGCCACCGGACCGGCCAGCGCAACGATCCATACCGATTCTGCCGATGCCTATCGTGTAGCCCAGGCGCTGGCCCTTGATGGCCGGTGCGCGACCGGCTATTGCGGCATCAGCGAGGACTCCAAGCACCGGTTCCTGCAGGCATGGAACTCCACCGAATCGCAGGTTGCCTTTGAACTGGTCAAAGGGCACAGCGGAGAAAAGCTGAATGAAGGAGCGGATCAACTGGCGTGGGCCGGTCGGGCGGCTTCTAAACGTCCGCGCGAACAGGTCGAAGCAGCGCTGATGTCCCGGATTGCAGAGATTCGCCAAGCATTCGCCAGCCCTCGGGACTGAGCCGGAAGTTGCCTACCTGCCTCGGGGCTGGAACCGGCGGATTCCGCCGCGGTGCTAGCGCACCGCCGCCGTGGACTGCGGCTCGGAATGCTCATCGGCCATGCTGAAGACCAGCTGCAGGGCGCCGCGCGCGGAAAACGGTTCGACGTGGATCCCGTACACCCGCAGCAGCAGCTCGGGGGTAAGCACCTCCTCGGGAGTGCCGCTGGCCACCGCCTGGCCGTTTTCGAGCATAACCAGCTTGGTGCAATAGCGGGCGGCCAGGTTCAGGTCGTGCAGCACGACCACGGTGGTGACCCCCAGCTGCCCGACCATGCGCAGCAGCTCATGCTGGTAGCGGATGTCCAGGTGATTGGTCGGCTCGTCCAGCAGCAGGTGGTCCGCCTGCTGGGCCAGCGTGCGGGCCACCAGCACGCGCTGCTTTTCCCCGCCCGAGAGCGTGGCGTAGCGGCGGTCGGCCAGATCCCGTGCCCCGACCCGGCTCAGCGCCGCGGCCACCGCCTGGTGGTCCTCGCGGGTGAAGGCCGCCAACGCCTTGCGGTGCGGGGCGCGGCCGAGCAGCACCATGTCGGCGACGGTCACCGGCAGGTCGGTAGGCGTCTCCTGCGCGACCACGGCCACCCGGCGGGCCAGCTCGGTGCCGCGCAGCTCCTCGAGGGGCTGCGCGTCCAGGGTGACCAGCCCGGCGCGCGGGCGCAGCGCCGCATACAGGGTGCGCAGGAAGGTAGACTTGCCGCTGCCGTTCGGGCCGATCAGCCCGACGACCTCGCCTTGCCCGGCATGCAGGCCGACGGATTTCACTACCAGTTTGCCGCCGTAGCCCACGGATACATCGGTGGCTGTGATCATGCTTTATGCCCCTTCGGGTGATTGGTTGTCATTGGGTCGGGTTCAGCTTGCGCACCAGCACGAAGAGCAGCGGGGCGCCAAGCAGGGCGGTGACGATGCCCAGCGGCAGCTCCTGCGGGGCCATGGAAGTGCGGGCGAGCACGTCGGCCCAGACCAGGAAGATCGCGCCGAGCAGGGCGGCCACAGGAAGCAGCTTGCGGTGCGTGGAGCCCACGCACAGCCGGGCGATATGCGGGATGATCAGCCCGACGAATCCGATGCCGCCGGAGGCCGCGACCAGCGCGCCCACGCACAGCGCGGTCACCACCATCACCGCCGCGCGCAGCTTCGCCGGGGAGATCCCCAGCGTCTGCGCGGTGGAATCGCCGATGGCCAGCGCATCCAGCGGGCGGGACCAGAGCAGCAGCAGCACCAAGGTGCCCAGCACCACCGCCCAGGTGAGCAGCGCGGACTGGACGGTGGCCTGGCCCAGCGAGCCGAGCGTCCAGAAGAGCACCGAGCGGCCCGCATTCGGGTCATCGGAGGCGAAGATCAGCAGCGAGGTCAGCGCGTGCAGCACGTAGCCCACGGACACCCCGGCGAGCACCAGCCGGGTGGAGGTCATCTGCGAGCCGACCCGGGCCAGCAGGAATACCGCAATCCCGGCGGCCAGCGCCCCAGCGAAGGCGCTGCCGGCCAGCGAAGCCGAGCCGATGCCGGCCGCGCTCCCGAAGAGGATCGAGGCCGCCGACAGCGTGGACGCCCCGGAAGTCACCCCCAGCAGGTAGGGTTCGGCCAGGATATTTCGGGTCAAGGCCTGCAGGGCCACCCCGGCCAGCGCAAGCCCGGCGCCGACGGCCGCGCCCAGCAGCACGCGGGGCCCGCGCAGCAGCAGCACGATGGATTCCTCGGAGTCGGTCCAGGCGCCTATCATTTGGCCGCCGGTCAGATGCTGGCGCAGGATCTGGATCACGGTGCCCGCCTCGATGGCCACCGGCCCAAGGCCCACGGCCACCGGCAGGGTAATCAGCAGCGCGCCGAGCAGCCCGGCGATCCACAGCCAGGTGTGCCGGGTGCGTTTGCCGTGCTCCAGGTCGTCTCCGGTGAACACCAGCGGCGCCGCCGGTGGTGTTGCGCCGCGCGGTTCGCCCAGCGCGGGATCCAGTTGGGTCATGGCTGCCTTTCCATCGATTCGTCATTCGTTGCGGTGCACAGCGTCAGCGCGGCAATCAGGGCAAGCAGGGTGAACCCGCCGAGCACTGCGGCCGCGGCCAGATACCCCGCCGTACCCAGCGCCGCCCCGGCGGCGCCCGCGCCGAGGAACAAGCCCAGGGACATGCCGGCGGCGTTCAGGCTCAGCGCGGTGCCACGCACTTCGGCGCAGCGGCGCACCAGCAGGGTCATCACCGCGGCGGAGACCACCGCGTGGCTGGCCGAGAGCACCGAGGTGCACAGCATCGCCAGCGGCAGCACCGGGGAAAGGTACACCCCGAGCAGGGCCAGCAGCGCCGCGGCCAAGGCGATGCCCATCACCGCCCGGGTGCGCCGCTCGGAGTCCTCGGCGTTCAGCATCCGTCCGGCCAGCAGATGCCCGAGGAAAAAGGATCCTCCGCTGAGCGACCAGACAAAGGCGAACCAGCCGGTGGATAGCTGGAATTTGTCTGCATACAGCGGGGCGAGGAAGGCCAGGTGCCCCATGAGCGCGCCGGCCCGCCCGAAGGAGACCAGCAGCAGGGCGCGTGCCCCGGGGATGGCGGCCAACGAGCGGAAGGCGGCCAGGTAGCCCAGCCGCGGGGCCGGTTGGGCCGGTTGCCCCGCCCCGGATTCCATCCGGCCGTAGCGCAGCAGTGCGGGCACCAGCGCAAAGGAGGCGATGGCGATGGCCACGAGGTTCCCCTGCCAGCCCCACCACAGCGCCGGCAGCACCAGCAGCGGTGCGCCCACCGTGGAGGCCAGGGTCTGGGCGGTCATCACCAGGGTGGCGGCGCGGCCCGCGGTGGGAGTATTCCCGAAGCGGTCCGCCGCGGCGGTGGACAGCGCCGGGTAGAGCAGCGCGTTGGATATGCCGGTGACCAGGCAGAAGGCGGCCAGCGCGGCGAGCCCGGAAAAGGTCCCGAGCACCGCGGCGATCCCCAGCAGCGCCAGCGCGGCGGCGGCCACCCGTCCCGGGGCGATGCGCCCGATCAGCGGGGCCAGCGCAACGCCGGTGAGCACCGCGCCGACGCCGGCCAGCCCGCGCAGCGAGCCGACCTCGGCATAGCCGGCCCCGGCCCAGTCGGCGATCGGCACGAGGAAGGTGGAGAGCACGGTGAAGGGCAGCAGGCCCACGGCCGAGGCCAGCAGGGCGGGCCAGATCTCGGCGATGAT